>JAISEZ010000076.1 GCA_031263835.1 Tannerella sp. | reverse complement strand
CAACTCATTTTCCAGTTTTTCTTCCCGCTTTGTTTTCATAAATACATATCATTAAAATAATTACGGGACAAAGATAGCCATTTCCTGAAAATGAAAATGGGTGGTTTGAACACCCTACCTGAAGGGGCGAAAGCCGGTTATTTGACTCGCTTTCGTCCTTTCAGGGCGCAGGGCGATGTACGCGTCATTTCATACCCCAAGATGTTGCCGTTAGGCTGGGATATGGCGGGCTTTCAGCCCTTAACTTGATGACATTGGGCGAGGGAGACGCTCACTCACATGCTGACGAGACGTTCGTCTACATGCCGGTGAGATGTTCACCGTTAACCCGGTTTTTTCCCGGGGCAGGCACTAAGGCATTGTCTGGAAATAAGCAGTCCTTTGCCGCGGTATTCGTCCTGACGGTCGCCACCGTGACCTTCCAGAACTTAGTTAGTGGTTAACGGTTAACGGTTAATGGTTAGTGCATGTGCAAATCATTAACCGTTAACCACTAATCACTAATCACTAATCACTAATTATAAACCGGTAGGTTCCCGACGTGATTTCCACGACCGTGCAGCCTGCTTCTTCGCCGAGGTAACGGACGCCTTCGGCCTGTGCCAGTGCGACGCCGGATTCGCTGACCGGGCGGGCGTCTCCGTTCGGCAACCGTACGGTAGCCGACGTATTGGCCGGAATCTCGACCGTCAACTCAAAATGACCCGGCGACCGGCTCCATTCCGAACGGACAACGCCATAGAGCGATTCGAAGGAGGCGGCGGCAGCGGTCAGGTCGTCCATCGGCTGCGGCGCAATCAGGATGTGCTTCATCCCCGGACGGCGCCCGTCACAGCGGATACCGGCAAGCGAACGGTACATCCATGCAACGACGCTTCCGAACATCGGATGGTCGCGCGAGGCTTTCCCGTCCCACGTCTCCCACAGGCAGGTATAGGCGTCGTCCATCAGGTAGGCGAAGCCCGGTTCCGTACGCCGGTTCATCAGCCGGTACGCCACGTCCGCCCGTCCGTTTTCCGTCAACACCTGCAACAGCAGCGGCGTGGCGAGAATCCCCGTGTCGAAGCGGTACTGAATGGAATCCAGCTGCTCCAGCAAGGCCCGGAAGACGTCTTCCCGTACCCCTTCCGGCGTCATCCCGAACGCCAGCGGGAACACATTGGCGCCCTGCCGCCCCTCGCCATACTGCCGGGTTTCCGGATTGAAAAACACGCGATGGAAATCCGCCCCGATTCGCCCGGCCAGTTCCGTGAAATACCGGCTGTCGGCTCCGTTGCCCACCACGCCGGCTATTTTGGCCATCAGCGTGGCGGAATGGAAATAGTAGGCCGTGTTCACCAGCGGCTCGGGAAGCTCCAGTCTGTCCGGCGTACACCAGTCGCCCAGACACCAGCCGTGGGGTTCTTCGCGTACGACGATGCCCCGTTCGTCGGTGCGCGTCCCCAGATAGGCTACCCATTGCTTCATGCCGGCGTAATGCTGCTCCAGCAGGGAGGTGTCGCCGTAGAAACAGTAGTAGGCCCACGGCATGATGAGGTAGGCCGACCCCCAGGCCGGGCCGCCGCCTCCGCCGCCGAAGGGCGCCGTATGGGGGACGTAGCCCGTCTTCCTGTTGCGGGCGTCGTCCATGTCGTTGAACCATTTGCGGTAGAAGCGGGTCATGTCGAACGACCAGAGGGCGCTCTCCACCGCCACCTGCCCGTCGCCCGTGTAGGCCAGCCGCTCGCGGTGCGGGCAGTCGCTGCTGATGCTTCCGTGGAAATTGCCCCGCTGGGTGAGCAGGTAGGAGGCGTTGATTCGGTTGAACAGTTCGTTGGAACAGGTGAAATGGCCTGTTTGCGCCGGGTCGGTGTTCACCGCCTTCACGACAAGGCTTTCACCGTTCATCTCCACTTCGCGCGTGACGGCCCGAACCGTCCGGAAGGCATGCCACGTGAAACGGGGTTCCCACCGTTCCGGCGCGCCCCCCTTCAGGATGTACGTATCCAGCTGCCCGAAGGATTCCTCTTCTTCTCCGCAGAAATGCAGCCGTATCTCGTCCCCGGCCCTGCCCTGCACCGAGATTTCAGCCCATCCGGAAATCATTTCGGGAAGGACGTACAAAAAGGTTGAATCGTTGATGCGGCCTTTAAATTCAGGCGTCAGCGTACGCGTGACCCTGTCGAACGGAGCCAGCTGCGGTTCCATCCGTCCGGCCGGCGGACGGACGGTCAGCGCGGGTTGCCAGGCGCTGTCGTCATAGCCGTTCCGGTTCCAGGCGCCCAAATCCAGACGCGCGTCGTAGCGCTCGCCCGTGAAGATGCCGTCGTGCAGCAACGGGCCTGCCGCCGTACATTTCCATGACCCGTCGGTCGAAACGGTTTCCGTGCTTCCGTCCGCATAGGCAATCTCCAGCTGGATACACAGTTTGGGCAGGTCATACCACATGTCGCCCTCCTCCCTGCGGTCGCGCTGGTTGTACCAGCCGTTGCCGAGCACGGCGCCGATGGTATTCGTCCCCTCCTGCAGCAGTCCGGTGACGTCGAACGTGTTGTACAGGACGCGCCGGGTCGACTGGTCGTCATAGAAATAAATCAGGTTGGAGAGCGGACGCACGTCGTAATTGGTGACTGCCGGCGCCAGCACCTGGTCGCCCACTTTCTTCCCGTTCAGGTACATTTCATAAAATCCCAGTCCGCAGACATACGCTTTCGCCTGACGGACAGACCGGGCTGCCGTAAACTCCCTGCGGAACCAGGTTGCCGGATATGTTACTCCTGAGGCGGGCGCGGACTCCGTCAAAGCGCCAATCCAGCGGGCCTTCCAGTCGGACGGCGACAGTCCCGTCGACCAGGTCGCGGTCCGGCTCCAGTCCGTCGGGCGATTGTTTTCGTCCCATACCCGCACTTTCCAGTAAACCTGCTGACGGGCGACGGGCGCTTTTCCTCCGTATTTCACCTGAACGGACTGCGACGACGCGACTGCGTCCGAATCCCACAAGTCGGCTTTCCCTTCGGACAGGAGCGCCGGGTCACTGGCGGCCAGTATCCGGTAAGCCGTTTGACTTTTACCCCTTTGGGCGGAATAAAGCCGCCAGCTCAGCAGGGGTTCATAACTTTCGACAGCGACAGGTTCGCTCAGGTATTCGCACTGCAGATGACCGACGGTCAGCGTTTCATGCCTGCACGATGCAAGCCCTGCGGTCGACAGACAGACTGCACAAAGCAGCCGGATGTAAAGATAGCGTTTCATGTGTAACTCTTTTTTTAAATGAACACGCAAAAGTAATCATAAAAACACAAACCGGTGATTAGTGATGAGTGTTGGGTGCAATTCAATTTGTCGCGCCGGTCGGAATCTGAATCTGATTCCCTCCGTCAGCAATGCTGACGGAGCCGGTGCAGCCTGCATTACGTCCGTCAGCAACGCTGACGGAGCCAGTGCAGGCTGCATTGCGTCCGTCATCAACGCTGACGGAGCCGGTGCAGGCTGCATTGCGTCCGTCAGCAACGCTGACGGAGCCGGTGCAGCCTGCATTGCGACCGTCATCAATGGTGACGGAGCCGGTGCAGCTTGCATTGCGTCCGTCATCAATGGTGACGGAGCCGGTGCAGCTTGCATTGCGACCGTCATCAATGGTGACGGAGCCGGTGCAGGCTGCACTGCGTCCGTCACCATTGATGACGGAGGGAATCAGATTCAGATTTCGACCGGCGCGACAATTTGAATTGCAATCTGAGTGTTTAGTGATTAATGCGAATCAGCAGTAGCGACAGGGGTGGCGCCACCGGACAGCAGCGAATCATCCCGAGCATTCTTAGATCCCGTAAATCCCGGTTCAGACAGAGGCGGCCACTGCCGCTCGCCCTTGAATGGGTGCGACCGTTTGAAATGTAACCTGCGGAAAACTTTTATACTGCGTGCGGCATGATTTTGTTCATGCACAAAACTGTCCCGCGCAAAGTATATGCGGGAAATTCCGTACATTTGTAGCAATAAAAACGAAAAGAGTATGAAACAGTTTTTTAAGATGATGTTCGCCTCCACGTTAGGCGCCATTTTTGCATTTGTGTTACTGGCGGTTGTTACGGGCCTTCTTTCAGTCGCTTTACTGGCGAGTATCGGCTCGCAGTCAAACGCAACACCCGTCCTGCAGTCCGGCGAAAGCATTTTCCGGCTTTCGCTCTCCGGCGCCATGCTGGATTCGCCTGCGGATAATTCGCTCTCCCTGCTGCTGGGCGAGGAGGAAACGCTGTCGTTAAAGGATATTCTGACGGCTATCCGGAACGCCAGGGAACAAAATACAGTCAAAGGTATTTATTTGGATATGGGCGTATTTCAAACCGGAACGGCCGGCCTCGACGCCATCCGCCGGGCGCTGACGGACTTCCGGGAAAGCGGAAAATTCATCATCGCGTATGCCGACAGCTATACGCAGGGCAGTTATTACCTGGCTTCGGTGGCCAATCAGGTTTACCTCAATCCGCAGGGGATACTCGGGCTGACCGGCATGGCTTCGCAGACCCTGTTTTACCGGGGGCTGATGGAAAAGGCCGGCATCGAGATGAACGTTTTCAAGGTGGGGACATACAAAGGCGCGGTGGAACCGTTTATCTCCGACAGGCTGAGCGATGCCAACCGCGAACAGATTACCTCCTATATCAACGGCATCTGGAACCGCGTGGTGAACGGGATTGCGGAGAGCCGTCAAATCCCGGCTTCGACCGTCGCCGAGTTTGTCGATGAAGGGCTGTTTTTTGCCGACCCCGCACGGGCGGTGGAATGTCAACTGATTGACGGGCTGAAATTCCGGAGCGACGTGGAAGACCTGCTGAAGGAAGAAGCCGGACAAACCGGCCGGCGCCTGAAAACGGCAGCACTTGGCAAGATGAAAAAAATCGGGAAAAAGGCCCGGAAATACCGGAACAAAATAGCCGTGGTGTATGCGGAAGGCGAAATCACCCAGTCGCCCGTGTCGTCTCCCTACCGGATGGAAAAGCAGATTACGGAAGACCTGGCCGACGAACTCAGAAAGCTGAAGGAAGACGAGCAGGTGAAAGCCGTCGTTCTCCGCGTCAATTCGCCGGGAGGAAGCGCCTATGTCTCCGAACAGATATGGAAACAGGTCTCCGAACTGAAGAAATCGAAACCCGTCGTCGTCTCGATGGGGAATGTGGCGGCGTCGGGCGGATACTACATCTCCTGCGCAGCCAGTAAAATCGTGGCCGAAGCCAACACGCTGACCGGTTCCATCGGCGTGTTCGGGATATTCCCGAATGCGACCGGACTGTTCGAGAAACTGGCCCTGGGTTCCGAAGTCGTAAAAACCGGCCGGTACGCAGACATGGGGAATGTGGCCCGTCCGATGACCGACGGGGAAAAAGCCCTGATACAGGGATATGTCGAAAGATGTTATCAAACGTTCCTGACCCGCTGTTCGGATGGCCGGGGCATGAGCGCCGGGGAAATCGACGCCATCGGGCAGGGCCGCGTATGGACGGGCGAACAGGCGCTGGAAGCGGGCCTGGTGGACGAACTGGGCGGACTGGACAGGGCGGTTGAACTGGCCGCCGAACTGGCTAACGTTTATAATTATACGCTGACTTGCGCGCCGGCGTCCGACGATTTCTTCATGGAACTGCTGAAAAAGCAGCTGGACGGGGTCAGGGTGTCGATGGCGCGCGACCTGATTGGCGAAGATTATGACTATTTCAGAACCTTGCAGCAACTGCGTTCCACCTGCGGCATCCAGGCCCGGATACCGTATGACCTGAAACCGCTCTAAAAACGGGGGAGACCGAAACGTGCCGGCCGTATTACGCAAACTGCGCCCTCTGTTACTTCCCTGCTCCTGGCTGTACGGGACGGGCGTGCGAATCCGCAACCTGTTTTTTGACCGGGGACTGCTTCCTTCGCACTCGTACCCGGCGCCGCTCATTTGCGTCGGAAACCTGACGGCGGGCGGAAGCGGCAAGACGCCGATGGTGGAATACCTTATCCGCCTGTTGAAAGAGCGCTACCGCGTGGGCGTGCTGAGCCGGGGATACCGGCGGAAGACGCGGGGATACGTCCTGGCCGGCGTAGAGAGTACCGCTGCGGACATCGGCGACGAAAGCCACCAGATTAAGCGCAGGTATCCGGACGTGACGGTGGCCGTGGATGCGAACCGGCGCCGCGGGATGCGGAACCTGCTGGCCCTGCCGGAAGACCGGCGGCCGCAGGTCATCCTGCTGGACGACGGATTTCAGCACCGGTACGTGCGTCCCTCCCTCTCCCTGCTGCTCACGGACGGTCGCCGGCCGTATTACCGGGACAGGCTGTTGCCGGCAGGCCGGCTGCGCGAGCCGGCCTGCTGTGCAGGCCGGGCGGACATCGTCGTCGCAAGCAGGTGCGACGCCTCGCTGCCGCCTGCGGAAAGCCGCATCATCCGGGACGGACTGAACCTGAAACCGCATCAGTCACTGTTTTTCACTGCAGTCACCTACCTGCCGTTCAGGGGCGTCTTTCCCGACGCGCGCGCGTTCGGCACGCTGGACAGCCTGCAAAGGGACGACCGCATCCTGCTGATTACCGGCATCGCCGTACCCGCGCCGCTGATTGAAGCCGTGAGAAAGCGGTCGGAGCAGGTCGAAGTAATGACCTTTGCCGACCATCATGCATTCGGGAAGCGGGATATCCGGCGAATGGAAACGGCGTTGCAGCGCATGGAACCTGCCCGTTCGCTGATTCTCTGCACGGAGAAAGACGCTGCCCGCATCCGCAGCAATCCCCGTTTTCCGGAAACGTGGCGCAGCCGGATGTATTACGTGCCGATTGAAACGGCGGTACTCTTTGGCGGAGGTGAACAGTTAAACGAACTCGTTCTGCAGCACGTCCGCTCTTTTGAACCATTGAACCATTGAATCTTTGAATCATTGAATCTTTGAATAATAAGTATGTCACGAACAGAAATCTTCGGCAGGGGCGAACAGTTAAACGAACCCGTTCTGCAGCACGTCCGCTCTTTTGAACCCTTGAATGATTGAATTATTGAATCATTGAATCTTTAAATATACAAGTATGTCACGAACAGAAATCAACACGCTGGGCGAATTTGGACTGATTCGCCGCCTGACCGGGGGCATTACGCTGAAGAACCCGAGCACGCTGAAAGGCGTGGGCGACGACGCCGCCATACTCGACTACGGCGACAGGCGCGTCCTGGTCACCACCGATTTATTGCTGGAAGGCATTCATTTCGACCTGATGTACGTCCCGCTCCGGCACCTGGGCTACAAAACCGCGGTCGTGAATTTCTCCGACATCTACGCGATGAACGGGCGTCCGAAACAGCTGACGGTATCCGTCGGCCTGTCCACCCGTTTCAGCGTCGAAGACATGGAAGAACTGTACGGCGGACTGCTGCAGGCGTGCGACGTTTACGGCGTGGACCTGGTAGGCGGCGACACCTCCGCCTCGCGCACGGGTTTGACCCTGAGCGCCACCTGCATCGGCGAAGGCGAAGCGGGTAAAATCACCTGTCGCGACGGCGCGCGGGAGACCGACCTGATTTGCGTCTCGGGCGACCTGGGTGCGGCCTACATGGGGCTGCAGCTGCTGGAACGCGAGAAAACCGTCTTCAGGGGCGAAAAGGACTTTGCGCCCGATTTCTCCGGAAGGGAATACCTGCTCGAACGCCAGCTGAAACCCGAAGCCCGCAAGGACGTCGTCGAGATGCTGGCCGCCGCCGGCATCGTCCCCACAGCCATGATGGACATTTCCGACGGCCTTTCCTCCGAACTGATTCACATCACCGGCCAAAGCGGGACGGGATGCCGCATTTATGAAGAACGTATTCCCGTCGACTACCAGACGGCCGTGATGGCCGAACAGTTCAACCTGAATCTGGTGACGGCAGCCCTGAACGGCGGCGAGGATTATGAGCTGCTCTTCACTGTGCCGCTGACGTGCCACGAGCAGGTGGAAGCCATGCAGGGCATCAAAGTCATCGGCTACATCACCAAACCGGAACTGGGGAACTGCCTGGTCGGACGTAACGGCGAAGAAATCCCCCTCCGCGCACAGGGATGGAACGCGATTAGTAGTGATTAGTGATTAGTGATTAGTGATTAGTGATTAATGATTAGTGGTTAATGGTTAGCGCGGAGATGGCGCAGACCGGAATCACTAATCATTAACCGTTAACCGTTAACCGTTAACCACTAATTTCATACATCGCAGATGCGGATGCATTTCTCCAGCGAGGCGATTTTGTCGGGCTGTTTGGGGACAAATTCCTGTCCGACGAAGCCCTTGTAACCGACGTCCAGCAGGGCCTTCATGATGGCGGGATAATACAGTTCCTGCGTTTCGTCGATTTCGGCGCGCCCGGGATTGCCGCCCGTGTGTATGTGCGAGAAGCATGCGTGATACCTGCGGATGTTTTCGATGATATTCCCCTCCATGATTTGCATGTGGAAAATGTCATAGAGCAGCTTGAAATTCGGCGAACCGACGCGGCGGCAAAGTTCCGCACCCCAGACGGTATGGTCGCAGAGATAATCCTTGTGTCCGATGCTGTTGAGCAGCTCCATCGTCAGTACGACGTTGTGCTTTTCGGCGACGGGCGTAATGCGTTTCAGGCCCTTTTCGCAGTTTTCCCATCCCTGCAGGTCGGTCACGCCGTTGCGACGCCCCGAAAAGCAGATGAGGTTGGTCAGTCCGGCCTCGGCCACCATCGGAATGACTTCTTCGTAACTGGCTACCAGTTCGTCGTGCAGGGAAGGATCGTTGAATCCCCGGTCGATGCCCAGTCCTGCGCCCTGCGCCATGGCAACGGTCAGGCC
>JAISEZ010000070.1 GCA_031263835.1 Tannerella sp. | reverse complement strand
GGGAAGGAGTTGATAAAACCTTACAGCGGGAAATCGCTGGATGATGCCGGACGCAGATGGACAGACAACGACAGGCGTTATCTCGAACCGATACCGCTGGAAGAACTGACGCTGAATCCGAATCTCACGCAGAATCCCGGGTGGTAGCGCCACACAAAAAGCAGCAGACAGGGGAGGCGGAGGCTTTTTTCCTCCCCTCCCTGCCTGTTTACCTGTATAAAAATTCTATCTTTGTACGGTTAATATCAAATACCTAATTACAATACAATGACTAAAAAGATTCTGTTTATTTTCAGTTCGGCAGTTTTACTGCTTTTATTCGTATTCGGCCATGCAGCCGTTACGGCTCAGGATAAAGTGAATATCCCGCTTCCATCTCCCGCTCAGGTGCACTGGCTGCAGAAGGAGCGGATGATGTTCGTATGTCTCGACCCGTGTACCTGGCAGGGACGCGAATATGACAATCATTCTTTTCCCGTCGAAAAAATGTACCTTTCGGCGCTCAATACCGACCAATGGTGTGAAACGGCCTGTTCGTGGGGCGCCAAAACCATTCTGTTCGTAGCGAAACATACGGGCGGATTCTGCTGGTGGCAAACCCGAACATCCGAATACAGCATCCGCAATACCCCGTGGAAAGGCGGCAGGGGCGACGTGCTGAAAGACCTGTCCGAATCGTGCAAAAAATACGGCCTGGAGTTGGGTATATACGTCTATCCGGGCGATGAGACCTGGGGCGCGGGCATCGGAAGCGGCGGAAAAACGGAAGATCCCGCCAGACAGGAAGCATACAATGAAGTTTTCCGGCAGCAGATGAAAGAAGTGCTGACGCAATACGGGCCGGTACACGAAGTTTGGTTTGACGGCAGCTGCATTATTCCGGTGGACGACCTGCTGCGCGAATATGCTCCCGACGCCGTCGTATTCCAGGGGCCTTCGGCAAGCTTGCGCTGGGTGGGAAACGAGGACGGCTTCGGTCCCGACCCGAACTGGTACACGCTTTCGTCGAAAGATCTGGCGACAGGCGTAGCTACCGCTCTGCATTCGGACATCAACGGGGATGCGTATGCTCCGGTCGAAGTGAACGTGCCGCTGCTGAAACACGGCGGTCACAAATGGTTCTGGGCGCCGGATACGGATCAGCTGCTCATGACGGACGAAGAACTGATGCTGCGCTACTACAAGTCGGTGGGACGCGGTTCGATACTGCTGCTTAATTCCACGCCGGACACGTCCGGACTGATTCCCGCTTCGCATGTCGCATGCTATAAGGCGTTCGGCGAAGAAATTGCGGCGCGGTTCGACCGTCCGCTCAAGCATACTTCGGGACGCAGGGAAATCATTGAGATAAGTTTCTCGAAACCGACGAAAATCAATCATACGGTTCTGCAGGAAGAGTTGTCGAAAGGACAGCGAGTCGTCGAATACGTAATCGAAGGCTCGGCAGACAAAGGCAGGACATGGAAAACGCTGTACAGCGGCACTTCTGTCGGACACAAGAAAATCGACCGTTTTCCGGCTGTGTCCGTAGATAAAGTTCGCGCCCGTTTTGTCAAGACCAAAGCTATGCCCGACATTGTCAATTTTGCAGTGTACGACGTCAAGAGCAAACTGAAAGATATGGACGAAGAGACAGGCGAATATCCGGTTGTCATCGGAAACTGGGACAGGACGACGTTCGACAGCCTCGAATGGAAGGAATTGACGCTTGATTTGACGCCGTATGTGAGCAGAATAGGACAGTACGAAATCAAGTTTCAGGTACAGTTGCAAGGCTGGCGTCCGGACACCGGACTGGAGTTCAGGGACCTGCAACTCGAAATGTACGGTCATGAAATGAACAGCGCCATCGAACCGGTTGACGGGCACACTTTCCGGATCGACCGTTCCCAGCAGACACTGGATGAATTTAAAACCGTCTTGAAAGTACTGGTCAGACGGAAACCGCTTAATTCGTTCGGCGAAATCGTGATACGGAGAATTACTTATGTGAATTAATAAATACGGCAAACATTATGAATAGAAAATTAATTATTGGGGTTATAGCATTATCGTATATGCTGTCTTATTACATTTATCCTGTGACAGCTACAACCCGGGACGTCAACCGTATTAAAACGGAGAGCGGGCAGAATCCGGCCGGACTGAACACGGATCAGTGGCTGGAGACAGCGCAGACGCAGTTTTACGTATCGCCCTCCGGCGACGACAGCAGTGACGGCAGCCGTCCGCATCCCTTCCGGACCATCGAAAAGGCGCAGGCCGAAGCCCGGAAAACACAGGGCGAAGTGACCATTATCCTGCGGGGAGCCACCTACCGGCTTGCCGCTCCTCTCCGGTTTACGCCGCAGGACGGCGCCGCCGGCAAATCACTGGTCATTCGCGCCTTTCCGGGCGAGAAGGCGGTACTTTGCGGAAGCGTCGCCCTGGACAGCCTGCAATGGCAGCCGCACGGAAAAGGAATCCTGAAAACCCGCCTCGCCGGACATCCGGTGATGGACATGCTTCTGGTAAACGGTGAAATACGCCCCATGGCGCGCTATCCGAACCATGACCCGGAAGCCATCCGCTTCAACGGAACAGCCGCCGACGCCACCGCGCCGGAACGGGTGAAAACCTGGAAAAACCCCGCCGGAGGCTACCTCCACGCCATGCACGGCAGTGACTGGGGCGATTTCCATTACCGGATTACGGGCAAGGACCGAAAGGGAAATCTCTCGATGGAAGGCGGCTGGCAAAACAACCGGCCTTCCGGCCTCCATGCCGCCAACCGGATGGTAGAAAACATTCTTGAAGAACTGGATGCGCCCGGCGAATGGTTCTACGATGCCGGCCGGTCGATGCTTTATTATTATCCGATTGAAGGCGAAGACGTGAACGGCGCATCTTTCGAAAGCCCGCAAATCAAGCATTTGATAGAATTTCGCGGAGACATTTCGGCGCCCGTGCGCAACATCACCGTCGAAGGCATCGACCTGACTCAGACGCTGCGCACGTTCATGGAACCGTATGAACCCCTGCTGCGCTCGGACTGGACTATCTATCGCGGCGCCGCCGTCTTTTTCGAAGGTACCGAACATTGCAGCCTGAAGAACTGCAACCTGTACAACCTGGGAGGAAATGCCGTCTTTTTCAGCAGCTACAACCGCCACGGCGAAGTCTCCGGCTCCCATTTCACGCGCATCGGCGCCAGCGCCGTCTGTTTCGTCGGCAATCCCGGAGCCGTGCGTTCCCCGAGCTTTGCCTACCCCGAATCTGTTCCCGCGGAGGAAATCGACCGGGAGCACGGCCCCGGGTCGGACAACTACCCCGCCGACTGCCGCGTCCACGACAACCTGATTCACCGCATCGGACTGTATGAAAAACAGATTACGGGCGTGGAGCTTTCGATGTGCCGCGCCATCACGGTGAGCCACAACAGCATTTACGATACGCCGCGGGCCGGCATCAATATCAGCGAAGGCACCTGGGGCGGGCATGTCCTTGAGTTCAACGACATCTTCGACACCGTCAGGGAAACGGGCGACCACGGTTCGTTCAATTCCTGGGGCCGGGACCGTTACTGGCATCCCAACCGTCACACCCTCGACTCCCTGCTGACGACCGGCCACAGGGAACTGGTGCCGGCCGACGCCATCGAAACGGTCATCATACGCAACAACCGCTTCCGCTGCGACCGCGGCTGGGACATCGACCTCGACGACGGCTCCACCAATTACCATATCTACAGCAACCTCTGCCTGAACGGGGGACTGAAGCTCCGGGAAGGATTCTACCGCGTGGTGGAAAACAACATCTTTGTCAACGGCACGTTTCACCGTCACGTATGGTTCAGGGAGAACGGCACCGTCTTTGTGCGGAACATCGTCATGCGGCCCTATGAGCCTCAGCAGGCTGTTGCCGGGTACGACGTGCAGGGCACGCTGATTGACTGCAATATCTTTACCGACAGTCTTGCGCTGAAAATGGCGCGGGAGTACGGTACGGATGCACATTCCACTGTCGCCGGCGTGAAATTCGTCGACCCGGCGTCGGGTGATTTCCGGGTATCCGCCGGGTCGACGGACGTTTTCCGCACGGGATTCCAGAATTTCGACATGAACCGCTTCGGCGTGGTATCCGGACGGCTGAAAGCGCTGGCCGAACAGCCGGTCATGCCTGTTCCGCTATACGCTACCGGCGCTGCCGATTCCGAAAGGCTTGTCTGGGAAGGCGTACAAATCAAGAATCTGGAAACCCCCGGCGAGCGTTCGGCCACCGGAATGGATTCGGAACGGGGCGTGTACGTCATTGCCGTAGCCGCCTACGGGGCGCATCTGATTGATTACCTCAAGTCGAACGACGTGATTCTGGGCTTTGCCGGCAAACCGGTTAACAGCCTGACCGACCTGTTCCATGCCATTGCCGGAGTCAACCTGAAGGAATCGCAGTCAATAACCCTTTTCCGCAATCAGAAGGAACAGGCCGTCACCCTTCCGCCCGGCATCATCCGTGCAAATATCCGGTGATATCATGCAAGCGTAGAGATTTGAAACAGCCGTATCGGAGCGGAGATGTGATCGAAGATACTCCGGTCACAGGGGACGAATCCACCCGTCCGGGTTTCAGTCCGGCAACCGTTTCCGCCGGATGCCGCGATGAACAGCGCTCCTTCATTATTTCATACAGCCGGTTGAAATACGCCGGATTTATTGAATCATTGAATTTTTATTACCTTTGCGCCGGAAAAAAACAGGGGAAACGGATTTTTGAAAGCAAAAGTATTAATTACGGGTGCCGGAGGATTTATCGGACGGCATCTGACAGAGGAGGCGCTCCGGCGGGGATATGAAGTCTGGGCGGGAGTCCGTGCAACGAGTTCGCGGGCGCATCTGCCGCAAGACCGCGTTCGCTGCATTGATTTGAAATACGGTGATTCGCCGGCTTTGACGGCGCAAATGGCAGCACATGCCCGCGAACATGGCGCGTGGGACTGTGTGATTCATAACGCCGGGTTGACCAGGACCGTTCGCCGGGAAAACTTTGCGCTTGTCAATGCCGAATACACGCGGCGCTTGCTGGAGGCCCTGGACAAAGGCGGCTGCCGGCCGCAGAAATTCCTGCTGATGAGCAGTCTGGGCAGTTACGGTGCGGGCGATGAAAAGACGTTCCGTCCCATTGCCCGCGAGGATGTCCGGCGTCCGGAAACGGCCTACGGCGAAAGCAAACGGCTGGCGGAGGACTACGTCGAACGGCAGACGGCGATTCCCTGGGTGATACTGTGTCCGACCGGCGTGTACGGCCCCGGCGAACAGGATTACCGGATGGAGATACAAAGCATCCGCGCAGGATTTGACTTGGCCGCCGGACGGAAACCCCAGCATCTCAGTTTTATTTATGTGAAAGACTTGGCCGAGCTGGTCTTCCGTGCGCTGGAAAACCCGGCAAGCCGGAACTGCCGCTATCTGGCGTCGGACGGCAGAACGTATACCGATACCGAATTTGCCCGGCTGGTTCAGGCGCTGACCGGGAGGAAACACGTCCTGCACCTGCGCCTGCCGCTGTGGGCCGTCTATCTCTGCTGTCTGCTTTTCGAGGGCGCCGGACGGCTGACCGGACGCGCCGCGACACTCAATACCGACAAATACAGGATACTCAAACGGCGCAACTGGACGTGCGATATCGAACCGTTGCGCCGCGAACTGGGTTTCTCGCCCGCCTTCGACCTGCAAAGGGGACTGGAAGAAACCCTCCGTTACGAATCCTGAAGCATGACATTTTCCGATATGAATCCCGTTTTTCTTTCAGGACGCCTGCTTTCCGCCATTCGCGTCGCCGTCCGGATGACGGCGCTGAGCCTGTGCCTGATTTCCTGCGCCGCGTCGCGCCAGTTCAAACAGGAACAGATGCTCTCGCCCAAGCGGGAATTTCGCGGAGCCTGGATTCAAACCGTTTTCCAGGAGGATTACCTGAACCTGACCCCGGCGTCGTTCCGCCGCCTGATGGAGGAGCGGCTCGACAGGCTGCGCGCCTGCGGTATCAATGCCATCCTTTTTCAGGTACGCCCCGAAGCCGATGCCTTCTACCGTTCGCCATACGAGCCGTGGAGCCGTTTCCTGACCGGCAGGCAGGGCGTGCCGCCCGATGAACCGGACTTTGACCCGATGGCCTTCCTGGTCGATGCCTGCCACCGCCGCAACATGGAATTTCATGCCTGGCTGAATCCCTACCGCGCCGGCACAGCCGGCTTCAACGGGTTTGCCGCCTCGCACGTCCTGCACAGGCATCCCGAATGGTTTGTCAAGTACAACGGCCAGACCCTGTTCGACCCCGGCGTGCCCGACTGCCGCGTTTTCATCTGCCGGGTCGTGGAAGACATCGTTTCGCGCTACGACGTGGACGCCATCCACATGGACGACTATTTTTATCCCTATCCGGTTGCCGGACAGAAGTTCCCCGACGACCGGAGCTTTGAACGCTACGGGCGGAGCGGCGGCTACAGGCCGGAAGAACGGGACGAATGGCGGCGGGAAAACGTCAACCAGCTCATACGGATGCTCCGGCAAACCATCCGGCAGACCAAGCCCTGGGTACGTCTGGGCATCAGTCCCTTCGGCATATACCGCAACGGGGGCAAAGGCCGGACGGGAAGCCGTACCAGCGGTCTGCAGAACTACGACGACCTGTATGCCGACGTCCTGCTGTGGATGGAAAAGGGATGGATTGACTACTGTGCGCCGCAGCTTTACTGGGAAATCGGCCATCCGTCCGCCGACTACGAGACGCTAATCCGGTGGTGGAACGACCGGAAGTGCAGGACGCCGCTGTACATCGGCCAGGATGTGGCGCGTACCATGAAAGCCGGCCAGTTGAAGGAAAAAATGAGACAGTCGCGCATGGAGAAACGGGTACAGGGGAATATCTTCTGGCCGGCCAACGAACTGCTGTGGAATAACGGGGGTGTGGCCGACAGCCTGAAACGCCTGTATCACCGCTATCCGGCGCTGATTCCGGCCTTCGAGGGACTGCACGACCGGAAACCCGAAAGGATAAAGCATCTGCGTGTGGAGCAGACAGGCCGGGGGCAGGTGTTGCGGTGGGACATCGACGCCTCGCACCGGTGGCCGCCGGACGAACCGGCTTATTTCGTGATTTACCGTTTCCGGAAGGGTGAAAAGATGAACCTCGAACGCTCAAAGGCCATCTACGCCATCACCCGCAACCTGTCCTGTCCGATTCCGGCGGGCAATGTCCCCTACCGCTACGCCGTTACGGCCGTCGACCGTTTTCACAACGAAAGCAAAGCCGGGAAAGTGATTAGTGATTAGTGATTAGTGGTTAACGGTTAATGGTTAGTGATGAGTGAGAGGTAATGACCGCAAAATAATTCATTTTGTTGTCTGTGTTCATCTTCTCAATCCGCGTCATCTGCATGTCCGCCAACCGGGTTAGTTCACACGCATGAACTAATACTATAATAAACGCATTAAATAAATGCGGATAATTTCTTTAGTTCTCTGTTTGAGTTTCCAAACTGTCCCCAAAACATATTCAAATCGTACCGCAGTTCTTCCGGGGATTTGAAATATCTGTTATGTGTAACACCTCGCCCCGTTTTCTTCCAAAGTATCTCACCAAGGTTCAACTCCGGCGAATAAGGTGGAAGAAAAAACAGTTCCGGCACATTTGAAACTTCTTTCAACCAGTCCTGCAATATCCTGGCGTGGCGATATCGGGCATTATCCAAAACCAAAAGAATCTTTTTTTGTCCCGCGGTTTACCTTCAAAATTAGCTTTTCAAGAAACAGTTTGAATGTCGCCGCATTAAATGTTTCATTCTCAAACGTTATTAATTGCCTGTTTTTACCCGCTGCTCCGAAAATACTCATTCTGTATCGCTCAACAGGTGATTTTCCTGCCAAAAACCACGCACGAACAATTCGCGAACGGCTCCGTCACCGCAAGTCCGACGTTCGCTCCGGCCGGTACGCCGGTGATGCTGACCCTCGCGCCTGCGCGGGGGTATGAGCCGGACATGGTTTTAGCCTTCAGAACCGTCGATCCTCAGACGCCCGTCGCGCTTACCCAACTGCCCCCCGGGATGCTACCTCATCCAAACCGGCGAAAAAACACGGAAAGTGGTGATTAGTGGTTAGTGGTTAATGATTCGCACCACTAATCACTAACCATTGTGCTGTTGTTTGGTGCGGATGCGCCATTCATGCGGATAGAGGTTGTTTGCGCGGAGGCCGATGTGCTTGACAAAGCCCAGCGGCGTATTTTGGAAGGTCACGGTCACGTATCCTTTCGGCGTATCCGGCGGCAGTGTCAGGGCCTCCCTTTGCAGGTAGCGGATGGCGTCTTTCCGGGCCAGTTCGACCGTCGGGAAGGCGTCGCGCCGGAAGGCCGTGCTCAAGGCCAGCGCCGGCGCCGGCAGAAAGTCTTTCCCCTTCCATTCGCCCGCCGGAATACCGGCCGTGACCACACGGAGACCTCCGGTCAGCGACCACATCCGTTCCGCGTGAATCTCCGGAATGGCGCGAACCTGCGACCCTTCTGCCGTAAAGCGGTACGCACCGGCTTCGGACAGCCATTCGCCCGCCGGAGGCGTATGCCTGAGCGCCGGCAGTCTGTTTCCCTTTTTGACGGAAAAAGGACGGTACGGCCCGTCAGGTTTGCGCAGGACAGCCAGGAAGAACCCTTCGCCCTTTGTCCGGTGCGGAAAGAAACGGTAAGACGGATAGCGGCCGTCGGCGCTGCAGGTGATGTGCCAGCCTTCGTCGACGCTTACCGGGACAACCTCCGCCGGCAGATGACCGGCAAGATAGCGGATATTGTCCTCATTTTCCTCGCAGTTGAAGGTGCACGTGCTGTAGATGCAGATACCGCCCGGTTTGAGGGCCGGCCAGACGTCGTGCAGGATGCGCCGCTGGCGGGCGGCACACAGCGCTACGTTCGCCGGACTCCATTCGCTGCGGCTGGCGGGGTCTTTCCGGAACATCCCTTCGCCCGAGCAGGGCAGATCGGCGACCAGCACGTCGAACCCGTGTGCGAGGCGTCCCAGTTCGGACGGATCGCTGTTCGTGACGGCGACGTCCGGCGACCCCCATTTAAGGACATTCTCCGCCAGAACGGCCGCCCGGCTGCGGATGACGTCGTTGCTTACCAGCAGGCTCCCGCGCGGCAGCAGGCTCAGCAGGTGCGTTGACTTCCCGCCCGGCGCCGCGCACAGGTCCAGGCAGACTGCGGGCGAGGTGACATATTGCCCGACGGCCTGTTCCAGAAACATGGAGGCTGCTTCCTGCACGTAATAAGTCCCGGCGTGAAAGAGCGGGTCAAACGTAAACGCCGGACGTTCGGGCAGGTAGTAGCCCGTGGAGCACCACATCACCCGCTCATGAGGGAGCGGCGACGACGTTTTGGCCGGATTGAGCCGGATACTGACCGGCGCCTCCGCGCGCAACGCCGCTTCCAGCAGCGGATAATCCTCCTGCCGGCGGCGCATGTGTTCCGTAAAATCCTGTGGAAAATCCATCTTCCTGCAATTATCGGGACAAAAGTAGTACATTTGCAGAAAAGAAATTTTATGCAGCCGGCTCTTTTTCTGATTCCCGCGACGCTGGGCGAGACGGAACACCGGAAGGTGCTACCGGACTACAACCGCGATGTCATCCTTTCTATCCGTCATTTCATTGTTGAAAATGTACGGACGGCGCGCCGTTTCCTGAAAAAGGCGGCGCCGTCGATTGTGATTGACGCGCTGACGTTTTATGAACTGAACAGACATACTTCCCCCGAACAGGTTTCGACCTTTCTGGCGCCCCTGGCGAAAGGCGAGTCGATGGGCGTGATTTCCGAGGCCGGCTGTCCGGCCATTGCCGACCCCGGAGCCGATGTGGTGGCGCTGGCGCAGCGGAAGGGATACCGCGTGACGCCGCTGGTAGGCCCGTCGTCCCTCCTGCTGGCGCTGATGGCGTCGGGATTCAACGGACAGAATTTCGCCTTTCACGGCTATCTTCCAATCGAAGCCTCCGCCCGCGTCGAGCGTATCCGGATGCTGGAGGCGCGCATCTACGCCGGGAACCAGACCCAGCTCTTTATCGAAACGCCCTACCGGAACGGCAAGCTGCTGGAGGACATCGTCCGGACATGCAGGGCGACAACGAAACTGTGTATCGCGGCGGGCATCACCTGCGAGGAGGAATACATCCGTACACGTCCGGTGAAGGAGTGGGCCGGTCGCCTGCCCGACCTGAACCGGAAACCGGCGATATTTTTAATCTACAAATAATGCGGAGCAGTAGAATAAGTAGTTAGTAGTTAGTAGATAGTAGTTAGTAGAATGAATCCGTCAGTTCATATACGAAATCAAATGACCCGGGCAGATATAGCATTTGTTGCCGTATCCCTGTATGGTGATGTGCGGCTGTCCCGCCGGCTGCCCTGCCTGTACGGGCGAAAGCATTCCGCCCCTACTGACTTGCTGATTCGCATAAATAAAACAGGAACACAATGGAAACGTATCAGGCACACGAAACAGCCGTGATAGACGAAGGCAGCGTGATCGGCGAAGGCACGCGCATCTGGCATTTCTCCCATATCATGAAGGGATGCCGGATTGGAAAGGATTGCAGCATCGGACAGAATGTGGTGGTTTCGCCGGACGTGCTGCTGGGGAACCGGGTAAAGATACAGAACAATGTATCGGTTTATACGGGCGTAGTCTGCGGGGATGAAGTGTTTTTAGGCCCCGGCTGCGTGTTTACGAACGTCCTCAATCCGCGCAGCGCCATTTCGCGCAGGCATGAATACCTGCCTACGTATGTCGAAAAGGGCGCTTCGATCGGCGCCAACGCGACCATTCTCTGCGGACGGCGAATCGGCGCCTATGCCATGATTGGCGCCGGCGCGGTGGTGACAAAGGATGTATTGCCCTATGCGCTTGTCGTCGGTAGTCCGGCCCGCCGGACCGGCTGGGTCAGCGAATACGGTCACCGGCTGAAGTTCGACCTGCGAGGCCGTGCCGTCTGCCCCGAAAGCGGCGGACACTACCGGCTAAAGGGCGGAAAAGTCAGGAAAGAAGAAGCCGGGAAATAATGGGAATGCAGCACGAAGGTTGACGGGGGGTGTATCATACTGTGTACAGGATGGTTTTGTACACAGCGGGCTGACGCCGGAAGGCGTCCAACATGGCTAATCCCGTGCAAGCCGCAGGCGCAGCCCGGGGGCAGAGACCGCAGGGCAGTCGTGTCGCGTCGGATCCGGCAATCACTAACCATTAACCATTCATGCGAATCAGCAGTAAAAATTTCTCTGTGCTTCAGATGTCCTGCAAAGTTCGCAGGGCGTGTTTCCAGTTTCGCGGGATACCCTGCAAAGTTTGCAGGGCGTGTTTCCAGCTTTGCGGGATGTCCTGCAAAGTTTGCAGGACGTGTTTTCAACTTCGCGGGATATCCCGCAATGTTTGCAGGGCGTGTTTTCATCTTCGCGGGATGTCCTGCACAGTTTGCA
>JAISEZ010000028.1 GCA_031263835.1 Tannerella sp. | reverse complement strand
AATCCGTTGCCTGTCCAGCCGACCGTATAGTCGTCCATTCCGGCGCCCATGCCACGGGCGGCACATGCGTCCGCAAACCAGCGCCACGTGTCCCACCAGTCTTCCGAAAAGACGCGGGGACGTCCGGCTTCTGTTTTCCCGAACAGGCCGTACCCGTCTTTCATTTCGAGTGTGTCGACACCGGGATGAAGATGAATGTAGCTGACGGCAAAACCGTCCGTGGCCGAGGCGGCGAGGATGTCTAACTGTTCCTGCATCCGTTCGCGGTTCAGGCTGTCGCCGTTCCACCAGTAAAAGGGTACGTTGCCGTAGCCTTTCGGCGGATGGATAAATCCGGGGAGGATGTCGAGGGAAGCGCTTCTTTCCGGATAACCCCTGTATTTCTGCTGGGCAGAGAGGGTGTGCGGCGTCCACAGGCATAAGAGGGAGAGTAAATGAATCACTCCGAAGAACGCAATACCGGCAACTTTTTGCCGTACGCGCTGCATTTTTACAATGATGAAATTCATGAGGTGCAATCTTTTTTTTATTATCCCGCAAAGATACAAACTTTTTCCATCTACCCTGTTCGAGCACCTGTTCAGGGGGCAACTCAACTGGTCGCATCACACCGTAGGCGTAGCCTGTGAATAATGCCGGGATTTATCCCGGTCGTGGCCGGAAGATTATAATTTACAAAGATTCAGTAATTTGCCCTATTTTTCAAGTGGCGGCGGCCCGTCAGGCAGATAACCGGGTACACTCTGCCGTATGGTTTTACAGCCATACGCTACAGCAGATGCTGCCGGAAAACTTCTTTTTTAAACTTTACGCTCCTCCAAGTATTCCAGGCTGTCTTTTATATGTGATTACCCTATATATCGGGCACACGGATCCGGAGCATCCGTATATGATATTGCCCGTGCCCATCCTCCCGTCGAATTCCAAACAGAAAAAGTCAGCACCGGGATTTTAAAATGATTGGGTTGATTATCATGATTGTCCGGACTTTGTCCGGAGCGCAGGCAAACCCAAAAAAATCTTTCCCGTCGCCCGTCCCTGCGACGAAGGAAGCAATCCTTCGGATTGTAAATGCGACATTTTGAATTGGAACATAGAATTCACCCTCTGTTGTTTCGCAATTGAATTTTTGTTTACCTTTGCCTCCATAAAAATCTTGGGAACATGACCGATGATAAAACAATATTTCAGGTAGATGCCTTCACCGACAAGCCGTTCAAAGGGAATCCGGCAGGTGTGATGATTGTCCGGGAGGAAATCTCCGCGGAGTGGATGCAAAACGTCGCATCGGAAATGAATTTATCCGAAACAGCTTTCATTTTTCCACGGGAAAATGACTTCCAAATCCGTTATTTTACTCCGGTAAAAGAAGTTCCGCTTTGTGGACACGCAACGCTGGCAAGCGCACACATCATTTATGAACTTGAATTGAAGGCGGCGCATGAAATCATAAAATTCAAGGCGGAAGGTGCGGACTTGACCGTAAAAAAAGAAAATGACCGGATAAGTATGGATTTCCCCCGATATCCGGTACAAAAGACGGATGTGCATAAAGATTTTAAGCGTCTGGCGGGATTCGACCCGGTTGAAATGTATTCAAGCATATATGGCTGGGTAATTGCGATAGCGGAAACAGAACGTGAAATCTTAACTTCCAGGCCGGATTTTGCATTATTGAATGAAAACGGACTGGGCCATTTGATGATAACATCAAGAAGCGATTCAACGCAGGCTGATTTTGTTGTCCGGTGTTTTGCGCCGGTAGCCGGAATAAACGAAGACCCTGTGACGGGTTCGGCGCACTGTGCACTTACGCCGTTATGGGCCGAAAAACTTGGAAAAACAGCATTGGATTCCCTGCAATTATCGAAAAGGACAGGCCGTTTGAAAGTCAGACTGAACGGCGACAGGGTTGAAATTAAAGGAAAAGCGTTGACTGTATTTGAGGCGGGAATAAAAATATAAAAGCCTCGGCACAACATCCCGTATAACTGTATAATGTATAAAGGAAATATAACTGTATAAATTTGGAATATAAGATGGAAACAACTCATTCAAGAAGAAAATTTCTGGCAACCGCCCTGACGGGAACCGTTGCCACTATCGTTGCGCCGGCGGCTCTGCACGCCGAAGACGCACAAAGTTTCACCGCGCCGTCGGTCATCCCCGGACAGGCATTCGGCGCCAATGACCGGATACGGGTTGCCGTGCTCGGCATCAACGGTCGCGGACAGACCCATATCGAGGAGGTCATGAAGCAGCCGAACGTCACCGTGGCTGCGCTCTGCGACCCGGACATGGACATCCTGAAGAAACAGGCGCGGTCGTTTGAAGAAAAGTACAGGCAGAAAGTCTCCGTCGAGCAGGATTTCCGCCGCGTATACGACAACAGGGACATCGACGCCGTCACGCTCGCTACGCCGAATCACTGGCACGCCCTGCAATCCATTCTTGCCTGTCAGGCCGGCAAGGACGTTTACGTCGAAAAGCCTGCCACGCACAATATCTACGAAGGCAGGAAACTCATCGAAGCCGCCTACAGGTACAACCGCATCGTGCAGCACGGCGTGCAGCTCCGCAGTTCCGCGGCCATTCGCGAAGCCGTCCGGCTGCTGAACGAAGGCGTCATCGGACGTGTTTACATGGCGCGCGGGCTGGTGTATCGCTGGCGTCCCGACATCGGCAACCGGGGCGTCTCCAGGGTGCCCGAAGGACTGGACTACGACCTCTGGTGCGGCCCGGCGCCCATGGTCCCCTTCACGCGCAATCTGGTACACTACAACTGGCACTGGCACTGGAATTACGGGAACGGCGACGTTGGCAACCAGGGCATTCACGAGACCGACCTCTGCATGTGGGGATTGAATGTCGGACTGCCCGAACGCATCACCTCCATGGGCGGCAAGTTCCTCTGGGACGACTGCAAGGAAGTGCCCGAAATCCAGACGTCGATTTATCATTATCCCAAACAGAAAAAAATCATTCAGTTTGAAGTCCGCAACTGGTGCACCAACCGCGAAGACGGCGCCGACGTAGGCAATCTTTTCTACGGCGACAAGGGTTATATGGTCATCAGGGGCTATGGCTCGTATGAAACCTGGCTGGGCGAAAAGCGCGAGAAAGGCCCCTCCAACCAGACGCCGGACGAACTGACCGAACATTTCAGGAACTGGTTCGACGCCATCCGCGCCCGCGACATGAGCCTGCAGAACGGCCCCGTCGAGACCGGTCATCTTTCGTCGGCGCTGGCGCATCTGGGCAACATCTCCTGCCGGCTCGGCCGGCAACTCACGTTCGACCCGGTAGCCGAACGCTTTGTCGGAGACGAGGACGCCAACCGGATGCTCACGCGAGAATACCGTTCACCCTATCTCTTACCCGAAAAAGTCTGACCGATGAAAACCGTTACTTTCTTACGTATGACGGCGCTGGGTATGGCGCTGGCCGGACTGTCCGCCTGCGGGCAGTCGTCGCAGGACATTTCCGTGCTTCCCGACGATGCGCGGAAAAAGGTGGACGTGCTGTATGGCGGCCGCCTGTTCACCTCCTACATCTATCCCGACGACCTGGAAAAGCCCGTCCTCTACCCGCTCTGCACGGCGAAGGGGACGGTCGTTACGCGCGGTTTCCCGCGCGACCCGCGACCGAACGAACGGATTGACCATCCGCATCACGTCGGCCTCTGGTTCAATTTCGGCGACGTCAACGGACTGGATTTCTGGAACAATTCCTACGCCGTTCCCGCGAATGAGAAGCCCGGCTACGGTTCCATCCGTCACCGCGGCATCCTCCTTGCGCAAAGCGGCAAAAAGGAAGGCCGGCTGACCGTGGCGGCCGACTGGATGAACAACGACGGGAAAACGCTCCTCAGGGACGAGACGCAGTACGTCTTCAGCGGCGAAGGTGACCGGCGTATCATCGAACGCATCACCACGCTGACGGCGCAGCAGGACACGGTGGTTTTCACGGACAACAAGGAAGGACTGATTGCCATCCGCGTAGACCGGGCGTTTGAAGAGCCGTCGGAGAAGCCGGAACTGTTTCTGGACGCCGGCGGAAACGAAACCGCCGTGCCGGTGATGAATAATGAGGGCGTAAACGGCGTGTACCGCAACAGCGAAGGGCTGGAGAAGGGCGACGTCTGGGGCAGGCCGACGCGCTGGGTCAGCCTGTCGGCAGAGAAGGACGGCGAAGCCATCTCCCTTGCCATCCTCGACCACAGAGACAATTTCGGCTATCCGGCATATTCCCATGCCCGCGGTTACGGCCTGTTTTCGACCAACAACCTGGGCCGTCAGGTGTTCGACAGCGCAGCATCTCCGCTCGTTCTCACACTGGCGCCCGGCGCGTCGGTTACGTTTAAGCACCTGATTGTCGTTCAGACGAACGGCTACCTGACAGATGCGGAATTGAACAGACTCGCGGAAGATTTTTATAACCGTTAAAACAAATAGAAGTATGAATTATAAGTTTATCTCAATGATTGGCCTGTTTCTGTGGAGCGCGTCGTGCGCTCCGAAGGCGGGGCCGGACGCGACTTCCGGCGACGAAGTACGCTTAATCACGCTCGACCCGGGACATTTCCATGCGGCGCTGGTGCAGAAGACCTCCTATCCGCAGGTCAGCAGCGAAGTGTACGTCTATGCCCCGGAAGGCGAAGACGTGGCGGAACACCTGAAAAAAATCGCGGCTTACAACACGCGCGCCGAATCGCCCACGCAGTGGGACGAAAAAGTGTACACCGGCGCGGATTATCAGGAGAAAATGCTGGCGGAGAAAAAAGGCAACGTCGTTGTGCTGGCCGGCAACAACGGCAGGAAAACGGAGTACATCCGCAACGCCGTTTCCGCCGGTTTGCACGTGCTGGCCGACAAACCCATGACCATCGGCGCGGCCGGTTTCGAAGAGCTGAAGGAATGTTTCGAAATTGCCGGCCGGAACAGGGTATTGCTCTACGACATCATGACCGAACGTTTCGAAATCACCACGATGCTGCAGCGCGCCTTTTCGAGACTGCCGGCGGTCTACGGCGAACAGCTGGCGGGTACGCCCGACGACCCGGCCGTCACCAAGGAAAGCGTGCATCACTTCTTCAAGACCGTTTCGGGCAATCCGCTGATACGGCCCGTCTGGTTTTTCGATACGGAACAGCAGGGCGAAGGCATTGTGGACGTGACGACGCATCTGGTCGACCTCGTGCAGTGGGCCTGTTTCCCGGAGCAGGTCATTCATTACGGGACGGACATCGAACTGCTGGACGCCAACCGCTGGACAACCCCTCTCTCGCCCGCCCAGTTCAGGGAGGTAACGGGACAGGACGTCTATCCCGACTACCTGCGGAAGGACGTCCGCGACGATACGCTGCGCGTCTATGCCAACGGCGACATCACCTACCGGATTAAGGGCATACACGCCAAAGTGTCGGTGATATGGAACTACACCTATCCCGAAGGCGGCGGCGACACGCATTATTCCGTGATGAAGGGCAGCAGGGCGCAGCTGGTCATCGAACAGGGAAAGGAACAGAACTACAAGCCGTCGCTGTCGATTCGCATGGCGCCGGGAACGGATGCGGACGCCTACGAAAAAGACCTGTCAAATGCGCTGACGGTCATCACGGAACAGTTTCCGGGCGTCAGCCTGCACAAACTGGAAGACGGCCTCTGGCAGGTCATCGTTCCGGAGCATTACCACAACGGTCATGAAGCCCATTTCGGTCAGGTGACGGAAAACTTCCTCTCCTTCCTGAAAGACGGCGCCCTGCCGGCGTGGGAAACACCCAACATGCTGGCCAAATACTACGTGACAACGCACGCCCTGGAACTGGCGAAAAACAAACCGTAAATTAGTGATTAGGGCGGCGGGAACGGCAGCTTTATTTATAACATGTAACGGTTTGTAGAGAAGCGGCATGACACGTCTCTACATGTATCATTCATAATTATACTGCGCCCGACATGGTTTTGTGCATTCCGGGCTGACGCCCAGTCGTGGTCGGAAGATTGCAGGGATGGACGTCCGGGTCATATACTGCGCGGGATGGTTTTGTGCACTGTGGACTTTGAGCTGTGTTGCGCTTGCACGGGGTATGCCGGACGCTGTCCGGCGTCAAGTCGCAAGGGCGAAGCAAAACCGCCCCGCGTGAAGTATAACCCGAAACATTCGGGAACATGCCGCACGAAGTATAATGATGCCAGCCCGGAAAAAAATACGGGAAAATCTTTGCCGGTTGAGAAATAGTTGTACCTTTGCAGCCGGATTCAAACAACGGGATGTAGCACAGTTGGTAGCGCGCCACGTTCGGGACGTGGAGGTCGGACGTTCAAGTCGTCTCATCCCGACTGGAAACAGGTGATTTGTCGAAGATGGACGAATGCCTGTTTTTTTTTGATTCAACGTTTATATACTTTACGCAGGATGGTTTTGTGCATTCCGAGCTGACACCGTGAAGCGTCCGACATGGATAATCCCCCCCTGTCTTCTCTCGCGAGGAAACAGGGGGGAGCACGCCGGTTTTACCGGCAAACGCGATTACATACTATAATATCACCAATGCGATATTACCTTCCGTTTTTTCTTTTACCGGTACAGAGGCCCGTAGGTCTGACAGGCTCTGTAGTCCGCACCTTCCCTGTCCATACCGAAAGCGTTCCACGCAGCCGGCCGGAAGATGTCTTTCTCATCGACATTGTGCATGCACACCGGAATACGCAGCATGGAAGCCAGCGCAATCAGGTCGGCGCCGATGTGCCCGAAACTGATGACGCCATGATTCGCACCCCAGTTGTTCATGACCGAATACACGTCCTTGAAGGCGTCGCTGCCGGCCAGACGCGGCGCAAACCAGGTGGTCGGCCAGCCCTTGTCCGTACGTTCGTCCAGTATCCTGTGCACTTCGGGGTCAATATCCACCGTCCAGCCCTCGGCCAGCTGCAACACCGGCCCCAGCCCCTTTATCAGGTTCAGGCGTATCATCGTGCAGGGCATCCCGCCCTTCGACAGGAACTTGGACGAGTAGCCGCCGCCCCGGAAATATTCGCGGTTGGCGGGCATCCACGTCGTGGCGTCCAGGCAGGCCTGAGCCTCTGCCGGGGTAATTTCCCAGAAAGGTTTCATGGCCGGACGTCCGTCGCGGTCGTTCTGCTGTCCGGAACCGTCGAGCGAGGCCGCACCGGAGTTAATCAGGTGGATGATGCCGCCGGCAGCCTGTCCGGTCAGTTTCTTGCCCGTCACGCGCTCTACGGCTTCGGGACTCCAGTAGGTGCGCACGTCGGCAAAAACCTGCGCCGTATTGGTCAGCAAGTGTCCGAAGAGCATCGCCGTACCGTTGAGCGCGTCGTTCTCCGTAGCCAGCACGAAGGCTTCGCGGATACCGTTCCAGTCGTACGACGAGTTCAGGATTGCCTCGGTAAAGTCGCCGTTCGGGAAATGGTCCGTCCACTGGCGCTGTCCCTGGAAACCGGCGGCAATGGCGTTGTGTCCCAGCGATTCTTCGCCGAAGCCCATTTCCTTCAGTTTCGGATTGCCAATCATCAGGTCGCGTACGATGAGGGTCATTTTCACGATAAACTCCCAGTCGGCCTGTTGCCCTTCCGGGGTTTTAACCAGGTCTTTCCGGTTAATCGTGTCTTCTCCCTGCCGGCAGTTCTTCTTCGCCCATGCGAGCGCTCTGGCATATTCATCTTTGTCATAGATGCCTTCGTTCATGCGGCGGATGATTTCCACTTCGTCAATCCCTTCGCAGCGCATGCCCAGGTAGTCCTCAAAGAAGTCCGCGCTGACAATCGAGCCGGCAATGCCCATGCAGACGGCGCCGATGGAGAGATACGACTTGCCGCGCATCGAGGCTACGGCCAGCGCCGCGCGTGCAAAGCGCAGGAGCTTGTCCGAGACGTCGGCCGGAAGTTCCCTCGTACCGGCATCCTGCACGTCGTGTCCGTAGATGCCGAACGCCGGCAGTCCCTTCTGGGCATGTGCGGCCAGTACGGCTGCCAGATAGACGGCGCCCGGACGTTCCGTGCCGTTAAAGCCCCAAACGGCCTTTACGGTGTGCGGGTCCATATCCATCGTCTCGCTGCCGTAGCACCAGCAGGGCGTCACCGTAACGGTCACGCCGACGCCTTCCTTCCGGAATTTTTCCGCACAGGCGGCGCTTTCCGGCACCCGTCCGATGGTGGAGTCGGCAATCACACATTTGACCGGCGTCCCGTCGGGATTCTTCAGCGTGGAAGTAAACAGGGATACTACATCTTTGGCCATGTTCATGGTCTGTTCTTCCAGCGATTCACGCACGCCTCCCATCCGGCCGTCAATCGCCGGGCGAATACCGATTTTCGGCCATTCGCCCTGAAATCTGTTTGTCCTCATTGATATACTTTTTTTACAGATAAATACATTATATAGACTGCCCCCTCTTTTTCGGGACAGGCAGTCTATTTCGGCCCCTAAATTACCACATAATTTTGGAATAGCGTTTCTCTTACATCTTTTTAATATATCAAACGGACAAAAAGAAGTTCGCCAGCCGGATTTTTGCCTATTTTTGCCGGACATAATTTTGTAAGCTAAAAAGAGATGAAGAAGAGAATGATTATTGTATGGATGTGCTGCTTGGCAGCGGCAGGCCTGTCGGCACAGGAGCTGCAGGAAATCAGGCTGAATGCGCCGGACAAAACGCGCGGTTCCGCCACGATGAAAGCCTTTTCGGACAGGCATTCCGACCGTGAATACAGTCCGCAGGAACTCAACCTGCAGGATTTGTCCGATTTGCTCTGGGCGGCAAACGGCGTCAACCGCCCGGACGGGAAACGTACCGCGCCGTCGGCCATGAACCGGCAGGAAATCGACGTTTACGCGATTCGTGCGGACGGCGCTTACCTGTATGATGCGCAGGCCCACTCGCTGAAACCCGTAGCCAAAGGCGATTACCGGGCAGCCGTGGCCGGCAGTCAGGACTTTGCCAAAACGGCGCCGGTATGTTTCGTGACGGTCATTAACCTGGAGAAACTGGGCGACCCGAATGCCGAACATACCAAAGTCATAGGGGCGGTGGATGCGGGCATTGTCACGCAAAACATCAACCTTTTCTGCGCCGCCGCCGGGCTTTCCACCGTTCCGCGCGCCTCCATGAATCAGGAGGAACTTCGGACGGCGTTGAAGCTAAGCGATACGCAACTCCCAATCATGAACAATCCGGTGGGTTATCCCCAAAAATAAACGGGCACGGTACAAATGCCGGACTCCCTTTTTCGCATGATTGGTTTCATTATCCTGATGCTGGCCGCCTATCTGGGCGGCAACGGCTACATTTGCCTGCGCGGATGGCAGGCGCTCCAGCATTTCCCGCCGGCGGTCAGATGGGTATTCGGCGGGTTTGTATGGATAAGCGCGCTGTCTATCATTTTGACCTTTGCCCTCCGCAATTCCCGGATGTCCGCCTCCTCGTGGGCGCATCTCCTTTTCGAATACGCTACCGGCTGGCTGGTCTTCACCCTGTACATGGCGCTGTTCCTGCTGTGCTGCGACCTTATCCGGCTTTTCTTCCATTCGTTTCAGTACGGTTTCCTCTGCGCGCTGACACTGACTGTCTGTCTGCTGACATACGGTTTCCTTCATTATCAGCGCCCTTCAACGCGGGTAATCAACCTGACCGTGAACAAACCCGTCACCGGCCCCAGCGACACGCTCCGGATAGTGGCCGTAAGCGACCTCCATCTGGGAATGGGAACGACCCGCGCCCGACTGGAAAAGTATATCCGCATGATAAACGGGCAGCAGCCGGATTTGATTCTCATCGGCGGCGACCTGATTGACAGCAGTATCGTTCCGGTGCGGGAAGGGCAAATGGAGCAGCTGCTGTCGCAACTTCATGCGGAGCAGGGTATTTACATGGTTCCGGGAAATCACGAGTACAGAAGCGGCATAGAGGATTGCGCGTCCTTTCTCCGCCGGACGCCCATCTGCCTCCTGCGGGATTCGGTCGTGACGCTGCCCGGCGGCATCCGGATTGTCGGACGGGACGACCTTAGCAACCGTCACCGGAAACCGTTCACGCAATTTGACGGCGACATGGACGCGGTGTTTCCCGTCATTGTGCTCGACCATCAGCCCGTGGAACTGGCGCCGGCGGTCGATGCCGGCGTTGACCTGCTGTTTTGCGGCCACACGCACAACGGACAGGTGTGGCCGATGAACTGGCTGACAGGCCGCCTTTTCGAAGTCGCCTACGGGTACGAAAAACGGGGAAATACAAATATATATGTTTCCTCCGGTCTGGCGCTCTGGGGCCCGCCGTTCCGCATCGGCAGCCGGAGCGAAATGGTCGTATTCAATCTTACCTTCCAGCGTCCATGAGAGTCTTTCTGCAGGCGATTTTCGGGCAAATTCTGCTAAGCGGATACCTTTTGTGGCGGGGACAGCAGGCGCTCCCCCGCGGAAAAAAGTGGCGTTTGCCGTTTGTTTCGCTCTTTGTACTGGAATGGATACTCTACTTTTCCGGTTATTTCTTTCACGACCTCCTGCCGGACAGCCTGATGGTTCCGATTCTGCTTATCTGCAACACATGGTATATCGCTTCGATGTATCTGGTGATGGGCATGCTGCTGCCGGAACTGGTCATGCTGACCGACCGGCGGTGGAAATGGTATCCGGAAATGGTCCGCAAACACTGGCAGGGCATTAAGCGGACGTTTTTCCTTTTTCTGGTAGCCGGCGTAACCGTTCTGTTGACAAGCGCCTACCGTCAGGTAGCCTGTCCGGTCGTGACGCATGTCAACCTTCATATCCCCAAAGCGGTGGAAGGCCGGGACAGCCTTACGGTCGCGCTGATGTGCGACATGCACTTCGGCGAATTCATCGGCAAAAAACAGGCCCGGCATTACGTCTCGCTCTGCAACGCCCAGCACCCCGACCTGATTCTGCTGGGCGGAGACCTTATTGACTATGAATCGCTGATTGTGGAGAAGCTGCATATCGAAGACGACTTGCGGCAATTAACCGCGCCTCTGGGTGTCTATCTGATTCTCGGCAATCACGAATATCGCGCAAACAGGCATGCCAAACTCCGGTGGATGGAAAAGACCGGCGGCATATTGCTGGTCGATTCGGTGGCAATGCCGGACTCCGCCTTTTATCTGGTGGGCCGGGACGACGCCGTCAATCCCAAACGCGCCGCACTGCACACGTTAATGAAAGGGCTGGATAGTTCCAAACCGGTCATTGTGCTGGACCATCAGCCCGTGAACCTCAACGAAATCATGATGAACCGTGCGGATTTGGGACTTCACGGACATACGCACAACGGGCAGTTCTGGCCCTACCGGCTATTGCTGCGGCTGGTGTACGAATGTGTTTACGGATATTACCGGAAAGGCGACACGCAGTTTTATGTATCTTCCGGCATCGGCTGCGCCGGCGCACCCTACCGGGTAGGTACCCGCTCCGAACTGGCCGTGCTGCACATCACATTCGAACAAACGGAACGGGGAAAAGAAAAATGAGCCAAGGTGAGCATGTGAGAATGAGCCAATTCATTTTTACATTGACTATACTTTGCGCGGCATGGTTTTGTGTATGGATATAAAATTCAAAGATTCAATCATTCAAAGATTCAAGGGTTTCCGGCGGGAATGACTGTTGGGGTCAATGCACAAAACCATGCTGCATGCAGTATAATTGGCTCATTCTCACATTTTCTCCGTGTCTCTCCCCATGTATCCGGTACCCTGAATAGGGCATTTGCGGATGTCTCCAAATGATTTGCAGATGTCTCCAAACGATTTGCGGATGTCTCCAAATCATTTGCGGATGTCTCCAAACGATTTGCGGATGTCTCCAAATGATTTGCGGAAGTCTCCAAATGATTTGCGGATGTCTCCAAACGATTTGCAGAATACTCCCGATTGAACTCCGGAGATGGAAAGAAGGTGAATATCAAAGAATTTATACAGGTCGCCCGAATAGTCGCATCACGCCGTAGGCGTAGCCTGTGAATAACGCCGGGATTTATCCCAGTCGTGGTCGGAAGATTTTCATTTCTTAAATTCATTAACATTACTCATTGTTTTTCGCTCAAAACAGATAAAAAACACCCACAAATT
>JAISEZ010000018.1 GCA_031263835.1 Tannerella sp. | reverse complement strand
GCACAGGTCCTGTGCGCGGATGAAAAGGGAATCAGGTGCAAATCCTGAACAGTCCCGCTGCTGTAAGCTCTGTTCCGGCAATCAGTGGACGACCGTGTTGCGGTGCGTCCGTCATGTTGCCGGAAAAGTTCCGGATGATTCTCGAACCACTGCCCCGAAACCTTTCCTGTGGAAAGCGAGGGGGCGGGAAGGTGATCCGGAGCAGGAGCAAGTCAGAAGACCTGCCAAAATCAAGTACAGTGTTTGAAGCTTTCGGGGAATAAAGCTTGAGGCAAACCGTATCAGTTGCATCATCAACGCCGGTTGTTTTTCCTGAAGCAGGTTATTTCACCCGAAAGCCGTTTGATTCGTTCATAAAAAAAAAGGAAATACATGATGCGACAACAGTCGAAAAAAAAATGGATATTACCGCTTACAGGCCTTTGGATGGGCCTGACGCTTTCGGCGCAGCAAAACTCGCCCCGAATTGACAGGGTATATGATTACCGGCCGGCGCCGGGACAGTTCATCAACGTGTCGCCGGAATACGGGCCGGGCGATACGCGGGAAGACATCCTGCGGAAAGTGGAAGAACTCCTTACCGGCGAAGACGGCGGCCTGGTTTCGCTGGGCGCATACGGGGGGTACATCGTTTTCGGGTTTGACCATCCGGTGGTCAACGTCCCGGACGAACCGGACTTCAGGGTGACGGGAAACGTGTTCGTCAACGCCGGCGGAGGAGCGCTGTCCGAAAGCAGCGAGCCGGGGATTGTCATGGTCGCGCGGGATGTGAACGGAAACGGCCTCCCCGACGACGCGTGGTACGAACTGGCCGGCAGCGAATACAGCCATCCGCAGACCGTTCACAGCTACCGAATCACGTATTACAGGCCGGACGAAAACAAAACGCCCGCGCCGGACGCCGCCAATCCGGCGCTGACCGATACCACGTACATCCGGTGGATAGACAGCCGGGGCGGGCAGGGATACGTTTCCGCCAACTCGTTTCACACACAGCCCTATTATCCGCAGTGGGAGGACGCCGATTCGCTGGTATTCGAAGGCGCCCGCCTGCCCGACAACTACCGGATAGAAAGCGGCGGCTACCTGTTTCAGGCCTTCGAGTGGGGATATGCCGACAACCGGCCAAACGCCGACGCGCACTCCGCTTTCAATATTGACTGGGCTGTGGACGCCGACGGTCAGCCGGTACACCTTCCCGAAATTCATTTCATCAAAGTATATACGGCCGTCAACCAGTATTGCGGCTGGCTGGGAGAAACGTCCACCGAAGTCGGCGGCGCCGTTGACCTGCATCCGGACGCCGTCTCCACCGCCGGTCAAAGTCCCCCGGCAGTCGCCCGGACGCAGCTGGTCGCCAACCCGGTCGGAGACCGGCTGCTGATTGTGTCGCCGGTCGGCCAGACCCTGCAGGTCATCGGTATGGACGGTGTCCGGAGAATGTCCTTCCGGGTAGAAAGCGGAACCGTTGCCGTGCCGTGCAGTTCACTGCCGCAGGGATTCCATATTCTTGTGGCACAGGACCGCGCCATCAAATTCAGAAAACAATAGGAATATTTCCATTGGAGTAATCATATTTAATAATTCAATCGTATGAAACAAAAAACTTTACTATGTATGTTGGGGATTGTGGCATTGACACACAATCCGTTAGTTGCACAGGATACCATTACGCTGAATTTAAGCGTGCCGCCGGTTGAACCGGCCGAACTTGTGCTGGACACTGAAAAAGGCTACTGGACGGACGCTTTCGGCGACGCGACGCTTGCCTATGAACATTTCACCTTTTCCCACGGCGGCGGCATGTATGGCGAGAGCGGCTACTGGAGCGGCTTTATTGTCGGCAGCAACGGTGATACCGAAGATTACGGAAGCCTGAACAGTCCTTTGGACGGATGGCTGAGCAATCAGTGGGGCAACATGGCCGGCGGCGGCATTCAAACCGGCGACGACGGCAGCGTACTCAGGGACGAAAACGGCAAGGTGCAGACCGAAAAAGGCATCCCTTACCTGCTGGTTAACGGCGCCGACCCTGCCATCACCTTCGACGGGGAATACGAAGCCGTCGGCGTATATCTGAACAATCATCCCTGGCCATACTACGGCAACCTGTACGGCGACCCTTATGCCCGGGCGCTGAACGAGGCCGGCGATTATTTCAAGGTAACAATCAGCGGGCTGAATGCGGACAGCGAAGGAACGGGAACGGTGGAACATTTCCTTGCCGAGTACCGGGACGGCGAACTGTATCAGAGCACGGACTGGGAATGGGTGGACCTGTCCCCGCTCGGGAAGGTCAGCGGTCTGAAGTTCACGCTGTCATCGACCGACGTGGGTGAGTGGGGCATGAATACGGCGGCCTATTTCTGTCTGGACAAATTGCAGGTACGCACCGCGGATACGGACGGAATCCATGTGCCGCCGCCCTCAACGGTTCAAGTCTATCCGAATCCCGTTGTCGATCAGCTGACCGTCGCCGGTTCCACCATCCGTCAGGTAACGGTCTACGACGTCAGCGGACGCCTGGTATGTCAGCTGCAGGCAAACGGACAGTCCCGGTTGACGATTCCCGTTTCCCAGTGGAGCAACGGCATCTATATCATGCAGATTACGGACGCTACAGGTACGGTTTCCCGCAAAATCGTCAAGAAATAATAAGTAGTTAGTAGTTAGTAGAGCCGTGTCGGTTATGGCGATGGATATAAAACCATGACTTTCTTCTACTAATGCGAATCGGCGGTGAAAAAGATTGAAGGCGTGATACTGCCGTGCGGCCGCTCCCGGAGGGAGCAGCTGCACGGCAGTTCTGTGCGAGCCGTTATCGCGCCTTCAACCTTTTTTACTGCCGATTCGCATCACTAACCATTAATCATACGAATCAGCCCTTGCAGAATCCCGCCGCACAGCAGCAACCCATCATGAAAATCATATAAATCCCATAAATCCCGGTTCAGACAGAGGTGATTGCCGGGACATGAAGCGCCGGGATGTGAAGCATCGAGACGCGATGCATCGCGTCTCTACGGCATCGCATTTCTGCAAAAAAAAGGACAAACCTCTTCCTTAGTGATTAGTGATTAGTGGTTAGTGATTAATGGTTAATGCGAATCGGTAGTGGCGATGAAGGGCTGAAAGCCCTACGTTGCTACTGCTGATTCGCACTAATCACTAATCACTCATCACTAATCATTAACCATTAACCACTAACCATTAATCACTAACCACTAGCCTCTCCTCTCCGCCATTCCGACCCGTCGTGTTCCGACCCGCGAGCCGTCGTGTTCACAATTCTGTCCCGTCGCGTCCGTCGGCAACACTCCAAAATCCCCTTTTTTTTGCCCTCCGTTTTTTCGTCAATGTCATTTCGTGGGTAAATAGAGCTATTTGGTGGACGCCAGACACCATTTCGTGGATAGGCCCTCTTTTTTTGGTGATTGAAAAATGTTTT
>JAISEZ010000313.1 GCA_031263835.1 Tannerella sp. | reverse complement strand
ACGCCGTGTTTTCTCCGTGTCCTTCCGTGCAGGATAAGAGGCTGCACGGAGACCACAGAGAAAATGTGAGAATATGAGAATGAGCAAATGTGAAAAATGAATTGGCTCACTGGCACATTGGCTCATTCTCACATTTTCTCTGTGTCTCCGTGGTGATAATTTATTTTCAATGCCAGTAGAGTGTATAAATGAGTGATTGACATAGATTATACCCATACAAAACGTTATAGAGCCATTATATATAACCCTTTGTATCTTTAATAAGATCAACTATTCACAAAACACGACACGTTATTGTCCGTGTTTTGCCTTTCCAGACATGCTAATTTGAATGGCATCTGTTAGTAGAATGGCAGTTGGCGGGACAGCCATTTTTGTGTATGAAAGAAACAGCGGATTCATTCTGTTGACTGCTATACTGCACGTGACATGACTTTATGCATGGACATGGAGAAAAATGAGCCAATTCATTTTCACATTGCCTCATTGCCTCATTTGCTCATTCTCACATTTGCTCATTCTCACATTGTTCTTTATGGTCTGCTGTTCCGGCTCTTCATCACTACCCCCAGGCTTCGCAGGCCGTCGGTCTTGATAACGAGGGGATGATTGAAATGTACACACCGGATAAAGTCGGTTTCCTGTACGGCCGGCTGCCGATTCAGGAAGTCTTCGTCGAACCGGCCTTCGCCGCAGGACGGATGGACGGTATAGTAGCCGACGCCGAACGACGTCAGATTCTGGAAGAAATGCGTACCCTGACTGGGGTCGACGCGGTAGCGCTCCGGACTGTATTCCACTATCACGCGCGCCTGACTGATGTGCGCCCATTTCACGGGAATCCCCAGCCACGGGTCTTCGCTGCCCCAGCGTCCCGGGCCGACCAGCACGTAATTTTTTTTCCTGAGAACGAAGGTGCGGTTCAGCTGTTCGATTTCGCGTGCGACAGCCCGATTGTTGGACGGGTCGAACCGGTCGGTCCTGACGTAAACGACGTCATGAACATCCCGCGAAATGCCGTGTCCCAGTGCGTGGGTCGAAAACAGGAGCGTCTTCTCGCGGGGAATCAGGCTCAGGTCTTCGTCGATGACTTCGGAACGGTCTGCGACGGGGCGAATCTGCAGAAAATAGAACAGCGCCTTTTCCGGATGTTCCGGCTGAATATCGACCGCAAACTCAATCTCAACGGGACGTCCCATTTCCTTTTGCCCGATTTTCAGCAGTTCGTCAATCGTCGGGGCCAGGGGAAACAGGTCATGCTCCAGCCAGTGGGCGAAGGAGAGGATTTTGCGTCCTTCCGGATAGTATCCGTCGCGGATGAGCTGGTCGACGGGGTCATACGTCGAGGCAATCCATTGCAGGACGCCGTCCCTGTCGGCATCGTCAAGCGTCGCCCGCAGCAGATTGAACGCATTGTCCACCTGAAGGGGGACGGAGGCGTTCCGGAGGTCGAGCGCGAGGAAATGCGTCTGGGTTTCGCGCAGGGCCATGCGTGGCGTACTCAGTTGCAGGATGTGGTGCGGATGGCGCGGTGAAAAGCGCAAAGCGGCGCCGCCGTCAACAATGTATTTGCCCAGTCCCAGCGCGATGTGGGCGATGCCGTCCTCCGCCTTTTCGGGGCCTACCGGATAATAATTCAACGAACGCGCCACACCGCTAATCAGCGGATAAAACCGGTCGCCGCGCGGCGTCCCGACCACTTCCTGCAGCACAACCGCCATTTTTTCCCGGTCAATCAGGTTGCTTGTCGCCGTCATGTATGCCTTGCTGTCCCTGAAAAAGACGGACGCATAGACGCCCTTGACGGCTTCGTTCACCGCCCGCAGCATCGCCTGCCGGTCGGGGAGACTGGCTACCATGTAGGTCGAATAGACGCCGGCGAACGGCTGGTAATGCGCATCCTCCAGCAGGCTGGACGAACGCACGGCCACCGGTCGCTTCATGACGTCGATGAAGGCGGTCAGGTCTTCGGTCAGCCGTTCGGGCAGCGAAGCGTTCAGGAAATGACGCAGAATCGTCTCGTCCGGCAAATCGCTCAGGGCAACCGGATAGAGGCGGCTGCTTTCCATGAACTCGTCGAAAATGTCCGTACAGAGCGCCACCGTGCGGGGAATGTTGACGGGGAAGTTTTCGCGTTCCAGCCGGGGATAGCGCTTCAGCATCATCCCGGTAAAGGCCAGTCCCCGGCCCTTGCCCCCCAGCGAACCCTCGCCGATACGGGCGAAATTGCTGTATTCGTCGAACCGGTCGCGCTGGTAAACGGCCACCGTGCCGGAGTTTTTCATCCGCCGGTACTGCACAATCACGTCGAAGATAAACCGGCGCGCATCGTTCATGTCTTCATATTCGCCGACGTCGATGCCCTTCAGCAGTTCCGCCGGCGGAAACAGGGCGCGGGAGTGGAAGAAGCGCGAAAAATGATTGCGCGACAGGTGGTAAGCCAGCGAATCGTCCGGAATCCGATACAGTTTGTTTTGCAAATCCTTCAAGTCCTTAATCCGCATGATTTCCTCCCGGGTTTCGGGATTGAGAATCACGAAATCGCCGAAGCCGAAACGTTCCATGACCTCTTTCCGCAAGTCCTGCGGATAGTTTTTGGAATACTTGTCGATGAAGGAAGCGTCCAGTTCTTCGGCGTAGCGGAGGTTTCCCTTTTCGGAAGACTGCAGTACCAGCGGAATCGGCGGCTCATACCGGCGAACATGCTGCCCGAAACGGTAGCCGGCCAGCGGGTCTTTCACGCCGTCGCGCATGAAACTCATGTCCGAGATGACCCCCAGCACGTTGTCGCGATAGCGGTCGAACAGTTGCACGGCCTCCCTGTACGTGCGCGCCAGCATGATTTTCGGCCGGCCGCGCATGCGGAGCGTTTTCAGGTGTGCGTTCAGCGCTTCCCCGGCAAATTCGCGGCTCTGTTCCAGCACGAACTTGTACAGCAGCGGCAGGGCGGAGGAATAGAACCGGATGGAATCCTCCACCAGCAGGATGACCTGTACGCCGACGCTCGCGGTATCCTTTGGCGCGTTCATCCGGTCTTCCATCAGCTTGATGATGGCCACCAGCAGGTCGGTATTGCCCAGCCAGCTGAAAATGCAGTCAATGGCGCTCAGGTTTTCGCTGGCCACGCGCTTCGACACCTCCTTTGAAAAGGGCGTCAGCACGACAATCGGAATCGAGGGATGACATTTCTTTATCTCCTTCGCCGCCCCGAAGATGTCGCGGTCGACCATATTCGGCATGAAGATAATCAGTTCGAAACGGCGTCCCTCCAGTTCCCGCAGCGCTTCCCGTTCGGTCGTCACCTGCGTGAAGCGGGGCGGATAGCGCAGGCTCAGCGCCATGTACTCGTTGAATATCTGTTCGTCGACGCGTCCGTCTTCCTCCAGCACGAAGGCGTCGTATTTGGTCGCAATCAGCAGCACGTTGTATATGCGCCGGTTCATCAGGTCGGCAAAAGACGTGTCCTTGAAAGCCACCTTCCGGAAATCCCGTATTTCACTCATCGGTTTCATTGTTGCTTCTCGCCCCCAAAAATAATGAAAAACTTTGGCCTGTCAACCACTGGCGCGAATTTTGTCCGGCAAAAACGTGCGAATCAAAGATTCAAGGGCGAACGGTGGGGATATCGGTTTGACCGGGGAAGAAATAAGTTCTCTGATATAGCTCCATAAGCCTGTCTTCTCCGTGCGAACCTCCCTATATCCTGCACTCTTTTTAATCTTTTGTCCGGCAATTCAGCGGCGCTTTCAGTTGGCCGGACGTTCTGTAATGTATTTCGGCATAGCCGATTTTCAACTTCGAACGCACTTTCACCGGGAGGTGATTCCCGTCGTTTCCCACCCATACTTCAGCGGCTGACTTGCTCTGTGAAAAGGCGCTGTCATGGATGTCAATGAAAAAGTGATGCGTCCGGTAGCGGACACCGTCCCTTTCCACCACCTCATCCCCCGTGTAGCGGTAACTGACCTGTATCAAATCCCGTCCGGTCACGACCGTCAACGG
>JAISEZ010000312.1 GCA_031263835.1 Tannerella sp. | reverse complement strand
CCAAAAAAAGCATCGCCGGAAATGTTTTCGGGTATTTTTTTCATGTCCGGTTCAAAAAGATTCGGCAAAAACCGGGAACGGTTCCTCTCCCGTGTCGGGCAGGCGTGTCAGAAGGGATAGCCGACGGCAAAATGCCATGCAAACTGGTCGCGATGTCCCGGATACAGGAGCGCCCATTTCAAATGACCCTTTTCCTGCGGGTTATAGGCTTTCATGCCCGTGTCGAAACGAATCAGGAAGTAGTCGAAATCCAGCCGGATACCCAGACCGTAGGACACGGCTATCTCTCTGTAGAAACGGGTGAAGCTGAAATTCCCGTCCGGCTGGTAGTCGTATGCCCGAATTGTCCAGATATTCCCGCCGTCCACGTAGGCGGCCAGTTCGAATTTCCAGAACAGTTTCGAACGGTATTCGATATTGGCATCCAGCCGGATGTCGCCCACCTGATTGACAAACGTCGTCCGGTCGGTCACCGGCATGCTGCCCGGGCCTAACGACCGTACCGACCATCCCCGGTTACTGTTGGCGCCGCCGGCAAAGTAACGCCGTTCGAAAGGCAGTTCCTTCGCGTTCCCGTAGGGGTAGCCGATTCCCCCGCCCAGATGTACGGCAAGGGAATTGCGGTCGTCAATCATGATGCTCCGGGCAAAATCAATATCGCCCTTTATGAATTGCGAATAGTGAAGGCCGAACAGTTTGTAGCGGCCATAGTCATCCCTCTTCGCGCCGAACAGGCCGGACAGCCCGTACAGCAGGTTGCCGGCCGACTCGAAGGAAACGCGGAAAGAATAGGTATTGCGGCCGCGCTTCAGCGGGTCGTAATTGTTGAAGGAATACGTGTAGCCGGAACCGAAAATAAACAGGTCGTTGTAATTGTAGAGTGTGGTCAGGCCGGGCAGCGAATCCTTGAATGACTGGTCAATGTAGGGAAGATGAATATAGTTTACATCCAGCAGTTTCAGCGTATGGCGTTCGAGGGTGCTGGTACGGTTCTGCCAGATGTAGCTCCAGCCGCCCGCAAGGATTTCCCGCTGATATTCCGGACGCTGCTGATGGTCGTAGCTCAGTTTCAGCTCCGTCGTGGCGCGCAGTTTCTGCCGGAAGTCGGGGCTGACGAAGGGGAATACGAACAGGGGGAAGAGGATGGAGGTTTCGCCGGAATATTCCAGGTAATTGCCCCGTCCCGCGCCTCTTGTCTCCGCGATGGCCTCGTAGGCGCCCCGGATTTTGGCCGAGAACAGTTCCGAACCCCGGAACAGGTTCCTGTGCTGGTAACTCAGCCCGGAGGCAAAGCCGAAATCGCCGGAAGAATTGGTGCCTTCCACTTCGATGCCGACGCCCTGCGTCTTCTCCGGCGTGGTGAGGATGGTGCAGTTCAGTTTCAGCGTGTCGTTTTCTTCAAATTCGTCGTAGCGGATGTTCACATAGCGCAGGGTACGCAGGCCCATGAATGCATTGTACGTCTGTTCGACGTTCCGCTCGCTGTAGAGCATGCCGGGCGTGATGTAGCATTTGTGCAGCAGGATGCCGGGGCGGAGGGTCTGCCCCTTTTCCCCGTAATAAATCCGGATACCCTCTTTCTGCACCGAATCCTTCGGCACGTTCTTCTCCGGATTCAGGGGGTCGTAACCGGTCACGATGCGCACCCGGTTAATGTAGTAGGGGCGGCGCATCCGGTTCGTCGCGGAGTCTTCCGCCGACAGGGGTTTCAGCGTCATTTCCAGATTGACGCGGTTTCCGTCGACAGTGTCTGCCGTGAAGCGGATGGCGTCATGACTGAAGGCATAGTATCCCCTGCGTCGCAGCAGCGTGGTGATGCGCTGCCGTTCCTTGTTCAGCAGGTCGCGGTCAAACAGGTCGCCCGCCTGCACAAGCGGAGTAAACTCTTCCGTCGAGTGAAAGAGCGAGGGCAGCCACGACGACCGCGCCGCCTCCAGACGGACGATGCTGTCAATCTGCGGATTGTCGATGCGTATCCGGTAATGCTGAATGCGGTAAGGCTCGTTCGGAACGGCATGATACCTGACCGTCGCTTTTTTTCGCGAGACGGTGTCCACCGACGCGGAAACCTCGGCATGAAGGTAGCCCTTGTTGACCAGATAGCGTTTAAATTCGTTCAGCGACTGGCGCGTCAGCGTGTCGTTCACGATTTCGGGCGGTTCCCCGAGCCGGCGGAGTTCCCTGTTCAGCCAATTTTTTTCGTTCCGTCCCGACCAGTTGTACACGTATAACGGCCATTTCAGGATGCCGAAGATTTTGAAGTTCGGCTGTTGCCGGAGATAGGGTTTCAGGTCGCCGGGTTTGACCCGGCTGCTGTCCACCCTGATTGACACCCTGTCCAGCAGGTATTCGTTATCGCCCACAAACCGGGTCGTACTGCATGACAGGACACATGCAATCCAACCCGCGAACCATAAAAGCCTGGCTGTTTTCTTCATTGAACCCTTTTTTTCAGTCCGCAAAAATACGCCAAATAAATTATTTCCCGTACTTTTGGCTTCCCGAAATACGCGGAATGATGGTAAGCAAGGCAAAAATAAAGTGGATACGTTCCCTGGAACTGAAAAAGTGGCGCGACAGGGAGCGTGTTTTTGTGGCGGAAGGCAACAAGCTGGTGAGCGAACTCGTCGGAACGTTCGAATGTGAATGGATGCTGGCCGAGCCTTCGTGGATGGCGACGCAGGGTCACCTGCCGGCAAGGGAACTGGAGGTGGCGGAGGAGGGAGACATCCGGAAAGTCAGTTTGCTGAAATCGCCGCAGCAGGTGCTGGCGGTCTTCAAGCGTCCGGTTCCCGACCTGAAAGACGCCGATCCGTCCGGCCGGCTGATTCTGGCGCTCGACGGTGTGCAGGATCCCGGTAATCTGGGAACGATCATCCGGCTGGCCGACTGGTTCGGCATTGAACACGTCGTTTGCAGTCCGGACACCGCCGACGCCTTCGGCCCGAAAGCCGTACAGGCTACCATGGGATCGCTGGCGCGCGTCGGCGTGCATTATGCGGAGCTTGAAACGTTCCTGAAAGACCGGACGGTTCCGCGGTACGGTGCATTCAGGGAGGGCGACAGTATTTACGGGCATCCCCTTTCCCCCGGCGGCATCCTTGTCATGGGCAACGAAGGAAACGGCATCCGCCCGTCCGTCGAAGCGCTTCTCGACCGGCGGCTTTGCATCCCTCCCTGTCCGGCCTCCCGCACCGGCGCCGAATCGCTGAATGTCGCGGTCGCCACCGGCATTATCTGTGCCGAATTCCGCCGGCAACAGGAAGCG
>JAISEZ010000151.1 GCA_031263835.1 Tannerella sp. | reverse complement strand
CCTGTGCTATTGATACAGGGCTTTCAGCCCTTAACCTGATGACATTGGGCTGCCCTGCGGGCGAAAGCATTTCGCCCCTACTAACTACTAACTACTATCTACTAACTACTGATTCGCATAATTTATAATTCCTGTCAAAACCATACCGCACAAAGTACAGATTGAAAATTTTCCGTACATTTGCACGGGTTATTCAAGGGACAAACGATGAAAAGAAGTATTATTTGGATAAGTTGCCTGCTGACGGTTTTTTGTGCCGGGGCACAGATTCATACGCCGGTCAAGTGGAAAATCGAACTGACGGACCCCGCATCGGCTGAAAAGGAACTCCGGTTTACGGCGACGGCCGAGCGTGGCTGGCATGTGTATGACATGGACTTGCCCGACGGAGGGCCAATCCCGACCAGTTTCACTTTCGAGACGCTGAAGGGAGTGGAAGCGGTCGGTAAACCGACTGCCTCCGTCGCGCCGGTCACGGTGCACGACGAAACGTTTGACATGTACGTGCGCTGGTATGCCGGAACGGTCACCTTTACGCAGAAAATCATTATTACGGATATGAAGAAGTTCCGGCTTGCGGGCGAAGTGGAGTTCACGGCCTGCAACGACGAAATGTGTCTGCCGCCGGAGCGCGTCCGGTTTGCGTTTGACAGGCATCACCTGAAAAACGCTATCCCGGCCGGGGTCGAATCCGAAATGCCCCGTTCGGCAGATGCGGCGGATTCGGCGGAAACGGAACCGGAAAGCGTCCTCCCCGAAATGCGGGAAGAGACGCCGAAACCCGTGCTCACGGACCTCCTGCGTCCGGTCGCCGCCGCAGACCCGAAGCCGGCTTCGCGGGGCGTCCTGACCGGCCAAGCGGCGCTGTGGACGCCCGTGACGGACGAGCTGAAAGCTTTCGGCGACGCGACGGCCAGGGTCATGGATACGTCGTGGCTGTACATCTTTCAGGCGGGCTTTCTGGGCGGCCTGATTGCCCTGCTGACGCCCTGCGTCTGGCCGATGATTCCGATGACGGTCAGTTTCTTCCTGAAACGCAACCGGAAAAGGTCGAAGGCCATCCGCGAGGCCCTGCTGTATGGCCTGTCCATCCTTCTGATATACCTCACGCTGGGCCTGCTGATTACGGCCGTCTTCGGCGCCGGTGCACTGAACAGCCTGTCGACCAGCGCCGTTTTCAATATCCTCTTTTTCCTGCTGCTGCTCCTGTTCGCCGTCTCCTTCTTCGGCGCGTTCGAATTTGCGCTGCCCGCGTCCTGGACCAACCGGATGGATGCCCGGGCGGATTCGCTGTCCGGCGTGTGGAGCATCTTCTTTATGGCGTTTACGCTGGCGCTGGTGTCGTTTTCCTGCACCGGGCCTATCATCGGCACGCTGCTGGTGGAGGCGGCTTCCGGCGGCAACGTCCTGTGGCCGGCCATCGGCATGTCCGGCTTTGCGCTGGCGCTGGCCATTCCCTTTGCCCTGTTTGCGGTTTTCCCCCGCCTGATGCACAGCCTGCCCGGGTCGGGCGGGTGGCTCAATTCGGTGAAGGTCATACTGGCCTTCCTGGAACTGGCGCTGGCGCTGAAGTTTCTCTCCGTGGCCGACCTGGCGTATGGCTGGCGGATACTGGACAGGGAGGTGTTTCTGACGCTCTGGATTGTCATCTTCGCCCTGCTGGGGTGCTACCTGCTGGGCAAGCTCCGGTTCAGGTACGACAGCGAATCGCGGCATGTTTCCGTCCCCCGTCTTTTTATGGCCATTGTTTCGTTCGCCTTTGCCGTTTACATGGTTCCGGGACTGTGGGGCGCGCCGCTGAAGGCCATCAGCGCTTTTGCCCCGCCCCTCTCGACGCAGGATTTCAGTCTCTACGAAAACGGCGTGCGCGCGGTTTACGACGACTACGAAGCCGGGATGGCCTATGCGGAAAAGGTTCACAGGCCGGTACTGATTGACTTTTCCGGCTACGGATGCGTGAACTGCCGCAAGATGGAGGCGGCCGTCTGGACTGACCCGCGGGTGAAGGCGCTGCTGGACGAAAAGTTTGTCCTGATTTCCCTGATGGTGGACGACCGGGAGAAGCTGCCGCAACCCGTCGCCATCGAGGAAAACGGAAAGAAACGCACGCTCCGGACCGTGGGCGACAAGTGGAGCTACCTGCAGCGCTGCAAGTTCGGAGCGAATGCGCAGCCTTTCTATGTCATCCTGGACGCCGCCGGAAAACCGCTCTCGCCCTCGTATGCCTACAGCGAAGACGTGGCCGGATACGTGCAGTTCCTGGAAAACGGACTGAAAAACAGTAAAACAGTGAGTAGTGATTAGTGATTAGTGGTTAGTGATTAACGGTTAACGGTTAATGGTTATACTGCACGCGGCATGGTTTTTATGCATGGAAATAAAGAATAAATTATCAACACGGAGACACGGAGACCTCTCCCCCGACCCCTCCCCACAAGGGAGGGGAGAGCGCAGCGGCAGAACGCCGTATTTTCTCCGTGTCCTTCGTTCGGGGAAAGAGATTACCCGGAGGCCACAGAGAAGGAACTTCGTTCCGCTGAACGGCGAATCTCCGTGTTCTCCGTGTCTCCGTGTTGATAATTTATTCTTTATGTCCGTGCACAAAATCATTCCGCGTGCGGTATAACGGTTAGTGAACGATTGAATATGACGGTCATTTCATTTATATAAACGGATATGGGTACAAAAGAAGAACGGCTGGCGGCTTTCGGGCAACTGCTCGACATCATGGACGAGCTGCGGGAGAAATGCCCGTGGGACAGGAAGCAGACCAATGAAAGCCTGCGCGCCAATACGATTGAGGAAACGTATGAACTCTGCGACGCCCTCATGCGCAACGAGCCGGACGACATCCGGAAGGAACTGGGCGACCTTCTCCTGCATATTGTTTTCTATGCCAGGATAGGGGAAGAAAAGGGGCAGTTCGACATCCGCGATGTCTGCGAGAGCCTCTGCGAGAAGCTGATTTACCGCCATCCGCACGTCTTCGGCGACGCGCGGGCGGACGACAGCCGGAAGGTGGAGCAGTCGTGGGAACAGCTCAAGCTGAAGGAAAAAGGCGGCAACAGGACGGTACTGGAAGGTGTGCCGGCCGCCCTGCCTTCGCTGGTCAAGGCCTACCGGATACAGGACAAGGCGCGGAACGCGGGTTTCGACTGGGACGAACGGGAACAGGTGTGGGACAAGATTGAGGAGGAATGGAACGAGCTGAAATACGAAATGGCCCGCCTGGACGCCGACCGGATGGAGGCGGAGTTCGGGGATTTCCTGTTCAGCCTGATTAATGCCGCCCGGCTCTACAAAATCAATCCCGACAATGCGCTGGAACGCACGAATCAGAAGTTCATCCGCCGGTTCAACTACCTGGAAGCGCACGCCCATCAGCAGGGACGTTCGCTGAAAGACATGACGCTGGCCGAGATGGACGTCCTCTGGAACGAAGCCAAGCAAACGGAACGGGACAGCCGCCGGGAACCGTAAAACGGAACGGGTGTATCTCAGCCGCCGCATCAAACATAAAGTCTGAAATTCATCTCCTTATGAAAGCGCATCGGTAGCCGGCAAAAAGTGTCCGGCTACTTCCCCGAAACATTCCGGTTATTCCCGGAAACGTTTGGCGACGTCGCCAAAACATTTGGCGACGTCGCTAAAACATTTGGCGACGTCGCCAAAACATTTGGCGACGTCGCCAAAACACTGGGCGACGTCGCCAAAACACTTGGCGACGTCGCTAAAACATTTGGCGACGTCGCCAAAACACTTGGCGACGTCGCTAAAACACTTGGCGACGTCGCGAAAACGGCTGGCAATATCGCTAACTGTCTATGTGAGTGCGGCAAAGAAAACGAAGCCCTTGAATCTTTGAATGATTGAATAATTGAATCTTTGAATTTATTTGACCACGCCGCCCGAAATCCAGCGATTGCGGTAATAGGATTCGTCCAGGCTGCTGAGGGTGACGCCCCTGGAAGAACTGGCATGGACGAATTGGCGGTTTTTCAGGTAAATTCCCACATGGGAAGGATGTTTGGAATTTTTGGAGGTATGGAAAAATACCAGATTGCCCTCGCGCAGGTTAGCCCGGTTCCTGACCGGCCGGCAATTGAGCCGCAACATGGCAGCCGACGAACGCGCCAGCTTTTTCCCGTAAATATTTTCATAGACAGCGCAAACGAATCCGGAACAGTCGGTCCCCCTTCGTGAACTCTGTCCCGCCCGGTAGGGCGTACCCATCCACCGGGCAACCATGTCATACAGTTCCAGATTGTCTTTGGGCGTCACCCGCATACCCAGCTTGGCGGAAAGCGTCTCCGCCCGTCTGGATGCGGCGGCAGAGGCCGACAGCGCAGCATGACGCCGCGCCGTGCATGAAAGACACATGACCGCCATCAGAAAAGCAATAACGGTAAAGCTATTTTTCCGGTTCACAGTTAAAACGGTTTTGTTCAGCAGTGGCAAAGATAGACGTATATTTTGAAACATGAAAATCAGTCACCGGTTTTATTACCGCAAGCCTCCATTCTGATAACAGATTTCATATATGTCGTGTAGCGCCCAAAGTTCGTTGTCGGTATGCAATGCCCACCAGTGCTCGTTGAGAAAATCCCAGCCGCCATATTTTTTCAGGTAAAAAAAAGCGTCCTGAACATTCATTTTATAAGCATCTGCAAAGGCGGGCACGATGTAAGTTATGAAACTTATTTTATCGCTTGTAGCCTTGTCTATTACTTTCTTCTCCA
>JAISEZ010000128.1 GCA_031263835.1 Tannerella sp. | reverse complement strand
CACGCCACATATTATGGTGAAAACAATGACGGCAAACCGGATTTCGTCCAAATCGGAGTTTGCAAGCAAAAGATAGAATACAACGCACAGACCTATCATCAGCCACGTGAAACGGCCGAAATCACCTGACTTTTCGGCCTGAGCTTTTACTGCGGCTCTTGTTGCGACTGCTTTTTCGTACCTTTCCCAAGCGCCATCTTTATTACTCTCCTCCAGAAATTCGGCTTTAACATAAGCCTCCGAACCGTCTTCCCGGGCAATTTTCGCCCATCCGTCTTTCAATTCGAGTACCTGAACGGTACGGGAGCCGGTCAATTTATCAATAATTTTCGCCTTTTCGCTGGGTGCACTTCGTACATTCAGCGTCGTGTTGGGTTTCACCGTATAATACTGAGCGGTTGCCAAAAATGCATGAAAAAACAACAGCCAGAACACAAGCAAACGCTTTCCGCCGGGATGCGTTCTCATCCGTTCGCCCGGCTGCGGGCATGGCATACAAAACTCTTCTGCGGTGCTCCTTTGTGCGACTTTCTGCACCTTTCCGGCAGTTCCTTTTTCTTTGGTCATCATGTTCTGATATTTTATTCATGATTTATGTATACAAAGGTATATTTTCCCCGATTTGGAATATACAACGGCGACAAATGTACGGATTTTCTTTTGAATCTTTACCTCCGTTCAGTCCAGCGCGTCGATTGCCTTGAGCCAGAGGGCTGCGGAGGCGTCGCTGGGCATACGCCAGTCGCCGCGCGGCGACAGGCTGACGGAACCTGCTTTCGGGCCGTCGGGCAGGCAGCTGCGCTTGAACTGCTGGGCAAAAAAGCGGCTGAAGAAGACGCGCAGCCATTTCCGGATAGTCTCCCGCGTATAGACGTCCCTGAACGCCTGCTGTGCGAGAAAATAAATCTTTTCCGGCGGCGCGCCGAAGCGGATGAAATGATACAGGAAAAAGTCGTGAAGCTCGTAGGGGCCGACCAGTTCCTCCGTTTTCTGGCGAATGGCGCTGTTTTCATCGACCGGAATCAGTTCGGGGCTGACGGGCGTATCGGCAATGTCGTTCAGGATACTTTCGGACGCCCTGTCCACCTTGTGTTGCGCCGCCCATCTCACCAGATACCTCACCAGCGTTTTGGGGATACCCGCATTCACCCCGTACATGGACATGTGGTCGCCGTTATAGGTTGCCCATCCGAGCGCCAGTTCGGACAGGTCGCCCGTCCCGACGACCAGTCCGTTCTCCCGGTTGGCCAGGTCCATCAGTATCTGCGTCCGTTCGCGCGCCTGCGTATTTTCGTACGTGACGTCCTGCGTTTCCCCGTCGTGTCCGATGTCGCGGAAATGCTGACGGCAGGCTTCCCGGATGGAAATGTCCCGGAAGGTGACGCCCAGCGACGCCGCCAGCTGAGAGGCATTCCGGTACGTCCGTCCGGAAGTTCCGAAGCCCGGCATCGTGACGGCGATAATCTGCCTGCGGGCGATGCCGAGCGCGTCAAACGTCATGACGGCAACCAGCAGCGCCAGCGTGGAGTCCAGTCCGCCGGACACGCCGATGATTACTTTTTCCGTGCGGGTATGCACCAGCCGTTTGGCCAGTCCGTTGATTTGTATGTGAAAGACTTCCTCGCAGCGTTCGTCGCGCGTATGGTCGGACGCCGGCACGAACGGCATCGGGTCAACCGTACGGGTCAGCGCCGTCATCTTTTCCTCCGGCAGGTCAAACGGAACGGTCACGGGCGCGGAAGGCTGCTGAAGGACGCTCAGCCCCTGCGTGAAACAGGTATTCACCTGCCGGTCGTGATGCAGGTAATCAACATCAATCTCGCCGACCAGCAGTTTTTCCCGCATCGGGAAGCGTTCGGATTCGCCTAGCAGGACGCCGTTTTCGGCGATGAAACACTTGCCGGCAAACACCAAATCCGTAGTCGATTCGCCGAAACCGGACGAAACATAGACATATCCCGCGATGCAGCCGGCGGACTGCTGCCGGATCACCGATTTCAGGTAGTCGTTCTTCCCGATCAGTTCGTTGCTGGCCGAGAGGTTGAACAGGATATTGGCGCCCTGCATGGCCAGCAGCGCGCCGGGCGGGACGGGCGCCCAGAGGTCTTCGCAAATCTCGATGCCGACCGACACGTTCCCGGCCGTAAACAGCATCTGCGCGGAGACGGGATACTCCCTGTCGCCGATTCGCGCCGTGCCGTTCCGCAGTTCCGTGCCGGAAGAAAACCAGCGCCGCTCCTGAAATTCCCTGTAATTCGACAGGTAGGTCTTGGGGACGATGCCGGCAATTTTTCCTTTCTGGAAAACGACCGCCGTGTTGAGCAGTCTGTTTTCCGCGCGGAGGGGCATGCCGGCGATGCAGAGCGTTGCGACGTCTTTCGTCCGCCGAACCAGTTCCAGCAGCGCCTGTTCCGCGTGCCGCAACAGACATTCCTGGGCGAAAAGGTCCATACACGTATAACCGGTAACGGCCAGTTCCGGAAACGCGAGGATTTGAACCCCCTGCGTTTCCGCCTTTCTCAGCATATATTCCATCTGCTGGACATTGTAATCGCAGTCGCCCACCTGCATGAGCGGAACGGCCGCGCCGACTTTGACATATCCGTACATAATAAACTTACTATCTAAAATGAGGAGCAAAGGTAATGAAAAACAGTGATGAGTGATTAATGGTTAGTGGTTAATGGTTAATGGTTAATGATTACGCCTATGGCGTAATGCGACAGTTTGAAATGCAGCCCGTCACTAACCGCTAACCATTAACCACTAACCATTAACCATTAACCATTAACCATTAATCATTAACCACTAATCACTGCTTTTCACTATCTTTGTGCGGAAATAATAATAAGGATTCTCAATGAAAAATGTTTTTTTTATCACTGCGGTGATTTTATGGGCGGCCTCGTGCACGCAGAACAAACAGTCATCCTGTATGATTGAGGGTGTTATGCCGGACAGTACGTACAACGGACAGTGGGTTTACATGAACGATTACAGTCAACCGCCGAAAGCGCTTGACAGCGTTTTGGTGGTTGACGGTAAATTTGTTTTT
>JAISEZ010000081.1 GCA_031263835.1 Tannerella sp. | reverse complement strand
AATTTATATTAAACAGACCTTCGTTCATTTTATATTTTTACAGGGGCCAAAGGTAAAACATCTTTTTCAAATAGCGGCGTACAGAACGAAATTATAGGATTATTTAACTAAATAATCAGTGTCCGGCAGTTCGCGATTCGCGCTTAAAGGCAGATAATCAGTGATTAATGATTAGTGGTTAGTGATTAGTGGTTAATGCGAATCAGCAGTAGCGACGAAGGGCTAAAAGCCCGATTAACCCAGCCCGGTGGCAATGCCCTTGGGCTGGGATATGCCGGGCTTTCAGCCCTCAAGTTGACGTCAGCGGATTTTCCCGTGTGCGGAAAGTCTTCCGGAAAGATATTCATATATGCGCCAATGGACATTTTGGGATAACTAAACCCGGCGTAGCGAACCAGCATTAACCGTTAACCACTAATCACTAATCACTAATCACTAATCACTGCTTAATAAATACTGAATCGCCGGGGTTTGATTACGAAGCCGAAGCGCAGGACGCTTCGGTGTTTGTTGTAGTCGAGCAGGTTTTCCCCGTAGCCGTTGTAGTACTGGAGAAACAGGTATTGATTTTCGTTGTTGTTGATTTTGAAACTCAGTTCCCACTGCGTGTTGAAAGCAAACATCCTGGCACGCCACGTGGTCACAAGCGTGGCATTCAACCGCTGGTTGGGCGTCCAGTAACTCAGGGCGCTTTGCGCCAGTCCGTTATATCGCAGTATGTCGCGATTGTTCCTGCTGTCGATGACGGGAATCCATGCCTTGAGCTGTATTTCCGTGGTTTTGCTCAGCAGGAAGTTCCCTTCGAACGACACCTTGTTCCAGCTGCGCGACGCTTCGCCGTCTTTCCCGTTGGATTCGTGCTCCAGCATCAGGCTGGCGTTGCCGATATACCTGTTTTTATAGATAATCAGATGACCCAGTCCGACGCCGGGATTGAAATTCATGTCGTGTATCGGTATCGACTCCTCCAGGATGTTCCAAATCGTTTTCTGGGTATACTGGATATACAGGTAGGTATCAAAGGGCAGCTGACTGCGGGTCAGCTTTTGCCGGATGCTCAGCTGGAACTTGATATTCGTATTGATTGCCTTCATCTTGTCGCCGAGGGGGATGCCGCCGATAAAGTAATTGTCCCTGTAGAGCGAAAAAAACGGCCCGTTCTCCAGCGCGTTGCGGATGCTGTCGGCGTTGTAATCCGGTTTCATCGCCTGGATTTGGTCGATGACCGACGTTCGCAGACTGTCCAGATGGGCGGCGCGCCGTTCGGACTTTTCAGGCGTCTGCGCAGCAGCGCAAATCCCTGCAAGCAACATCATGAATAGAAGAACTGTTTTCATTCGCAGCGTTTTTTTCATCCGGGACAAAGGTAAGTAACTTTCTGTCGTGAAATCTCAATTTTATCGAAACAGTGTCCCGCTGTTTTCAAAATCACCTAACTTTGTCGCAAAAAATACTTGACAGATGGAAGAAGTGATTCGTTTTTATGAACAGCAGGCTGCGCGCCATGCAGCCCTGCGCGACAGGCTGCACCGGCAAATCTACCGTTTCGGCACCCTGCGCCTGTTCCTGTTTGCCGGCGCCGCAGCGGCGGTCTGGCTGTGCCGGGAGAGCGGCTGGATACTCCTGACGGCGGTGGCGGCCCTGTTCGCCGTTCCGTTCGTGATACTGATGGTTCGCCATACGCAGCTGTTTGCGCGGAAAACGTATGCCGAGGCCATGATTCGGCTCAATCTCAGCGAACGGAAGGGCATCGACTACGACTTCAGCGCCTTCGACGGAGCGCCGGAGAAAACGGATGCACATCATTCCTTCAGTCTGGATTTGGATTTGTTTGGCGACCGCTCCCTGTTTCAGAGCATCAACCGGACGGTGATGGAGACGGGGAAATCGCTGCTGGCCGGCTGGTTCATGCAGCCCCTGACGGACAGGGCCGCCATCCTCCGCCGCCGGCAGGCCATCCGCGAACTGGCGTCGAAAACGCATTTCCGGCAACATTTTTACGTGACGGGGAGTTCCGGAAAGGGAAGCGGGAATGACGCGCAGCTGCTGGCGGCGCTGGCCGGACAGGCGGCTCCTTTCGGTTTCAGTCCGGTCTGGCGGGCGCTGATATGGCTGGTTCCCGTCATGTGGCTGTTCCTGCTGGCGGGAAACGTCTGGTGGGGCGTTCCGCCCGGCGTCACCGGCTGGATGTTTGCCGCCGGATTCCTCATCGCCAATCTTCAGGGGAAACGCATTCACCGGCTCCACAAGTCAATGGGCAAAATGGAACAGGTGCTGCGTACCTATTCGCAGCTGATGGAACAGGTGGAAAAAGAGCCGTTCCGCTCGGACGAACTGGCGTCCGTGCAGCGGCTGCTGGTTTCGGGGGAAGGAAAAGCCTCCCTGGCCGTCAAGCGCCTGTCCCGCATCATCGGCGCACTGGACCAGCGGTTCAGCATGGCCGGCTTGCTGCTGAATATTCTTTACCTGCGCGACCTGCGTCAGGCCATGTCGCTGGAACGGTGGCTCAAAACACATGCGCAGCATTTCGAGGCCTGGTTCGAGGCGCTGGCAGCGACCGACGCCCTGTGTTCGCTGGGCGGTTTCGCCTTCAATCACCCGGATTACACGTATCCCGACCTGGCGGACGACGGTTTCCGGATGGAAGGGAAAGCGCTGGGACACCCGCTGCTCCATCGCGACAGGTGCGTGCGGAACGGCGTCTCCATTCCCGCGTGCCCGTATTTTCTGGTGATTACCGGCGCCAACATGGCCGGCAAAAGTACGTATCTGCGGACGGTAGGGGTCAATTTCCTGCTGGCCTGCACGGGCCTGCCCGTCTGCGCCGAATCGCTGACCGTCTGTCCGGCGTCGCTGATGACCAGCCTGCGGACGGACGATTCGCTGACCGCCAGCGAATCCTATTTCTTCGCCGAACTGAAACGGCTGAAAACAATCATCGACCGCCTGCACGCCGGCGAAAAGCTGTTCATCATCCTGGACGAGGTGCTGAAAGGCACCAATTCAAAAGACAAGCAGAAAGGCTCGCTGGCGCTGGTGCGCCAGTTGATTGCGCTGAAGACCTGCGGACTGATTGCTACCCACGACCTGCTGCTCGGTACGCTGGAAGAAGCTTTTCCCGGCGAGGTCGAGAATTTCTGTTTCGAAGCGGATATTTCCGGCGATCAGCTGCTCTTTTCCTACCGCCTCCGCAAAGGAATCGCACGCAATATGAACGCCTGCTTCCTGATGAAAAAAATGGGAATCGTAATTAGTGATTAGTGGTTAGTGATTAGTGATTAGTGGTTAATGCGAAAATGCCCGAAAGGTGGTCAGGTTCCCTCAATCCAGATACACCGGTGTTTCCGGATGGCGGCGCAGTTCGTCCATCAGCCGGATTTGTTCCGGTAAGATCCGGTCCAGCGAAAGCGGCGGCAGCCGGTTCAGAGCAAAAAAGTCTCTGTCGAGAATATCGAATGCTTCGGTGAACGTTCCGCCCAGCAGTTCGCAGAGAATGAAAAACTTGTAGATATAAAACGGACTGGCCGGGTGTGCATGGCAACGCTTGTCCATTACGGCAAGCAGGCGTCCGGCACGGACATCCAGACCGGATTCCTCCTTTGTCTCCTTGACGGCGATTTCCTTCGGCGTGAAACCGACATCCGCCCATCCGCCCGGCAACGCCCAGCGTCCGTCCGCCTTTTCCCGTACCAGCAGAATCTCGTCCCTTTCATTGAAGACCACCGCCCGGACATCGACCTTGGGCGTGACATATTCCTTCACGGGAAGGTAACAGGCCTCTATCTCCTTCTCCTCCGCGCCGGAGACAAGGGCGGTGATACGGTTGCTGATTTCGATAAGTTCCCGGCAGCGTTCGATTTCATATTCGTTGTGTGAATAGCTGAGTCCCGTTTGAGACATGGCGCGGATGCGTTGCGCCAGCGTAATCAGTTC
>JAISEZ010000038.1 GCA_031263835.1 Tannerella sp. | reverse complement strand
TGGAAACGTTTGCGACCGGATATTCAATACCTTTTTTCCTCGGATATTCCGAAGCACGGGAAAACAAAATCTGCGGATGCGGTATATCTGGCAAAAGGCGATAGCTGGTGCGACGACGTTGTTACCGTTCAGGCATTCGGTTCGACCGATGTGGGCGTTTCGTTCCTGGTCGATGCGGAAGGCAAACGGCTGTTTCACGCCGGAGATTTGAACAATTGGCACTGGAACGAAGAATCGACGCCCGAAGAAGTAGAGGCTGCCGGGCGCAGCTTTCTGGCGGAAGTCGCTCTGCTGGCGCAGACGACCGATCGGTTGGATCTGGCCATGTTCCCGGTGGACGCCCGCCTGGGAAAAGATTACATGCTTGGCGCCGAACAGTTCGTTGACCGTATTCAAACGGCCGTTTTTTCGCCGATGCACTTTACTCCCTCCTTTGAGGCAGCCGAAGCGTTCCGTCCATACGCCGAACGTGCCGGATGCCGCTTCATTGGCTGGAAGACAAAAGGAGAATGCGTTGATTTCTGATGAGTGTATTTCAAATTAGCATGCCTGGAAAGGCAAAATTACATTTTCTCCGTGTCTCTGTGGTGATAATTTATTCTTCATGTCCATGCACAAAACCATGCCGTATGAAGTATGGAAACATTGCTTCCGGACGGAATTCAGCCGGATTCCGAACAGAAACATTTATTTTTCGGCAATGATAAACACGTTTTTGCCGAATAATTTTCTGAAAAACAGGTCTCCGATTTTGCTTAACGGAAAACAGTAACGGTCATAAAAAATCAGGCTATTCCGGTTGAGATTGCCGCTTTTATCTGCAAGTTTGTATATGAATGCTGCCAGAAATCCCAGGCAGTCGGCATAGCGAGCTTTGCCGGCCGGAACTAATCCCGCCTGCCGGATTTTTGCCGTCAGTTCCTTTTTTCGATACCGCCGAAAATGACCCACCTGTTGATCCATGCTTGAAAAAAGTATTTCGAAAGCCGGCACATATATCAATAATCCGTTTCCGGCGCCGGGTTTTAACTTTGCCGACCATTCCACCAGCGCCTGTCCGTCGTCGGCAATATGTTCCAGCACATTGAATGCGTATACCCAGTCGAATGTCTCATCGGGAATCTCTTCAAGCGAGGTATATACTTCAAATCCTTTTGCAGTCAGTATGCCTGCCTGCTGTACATCCGGCTCCATGCATGTTACCGAATGTCCCGCATTTCTCATTTGTTCGGCCATTACACCTATGCCGGCGCCAATATCCAGCATTTTTTGAGGACAGTGTTTCGTCCGGTTCAGTATCAGTGACGCAAGGAACGCGTTATATTTGACCGCGTCCTGCATGACTTCAAGATTGGAAGTCCCTGTATATTCAAAAGTCGGTTTGCTCATTTTTTTATTTTGAAGACCATTATACAACCGTATCGAATCAATAAAAACAGATTCAATATTTCGCCGCAAAATTACGGAAAGTTTTTTATACTGCATGTGGCATGGTTTCATCGTAATTCAAAGATTCAAAAATTCAAAGATTCAAGGGCGAGCGGCGGGGACAGGTCTCATTACGCCATTACGGAACAGGATGGAGGCTGCCGGACGACTCCGTATCTGTCAAATGTAATTTGACGCCGGAGGTGTCTCAGGTGGATAACCCCCTGCAAGCGGAGCGCAGATCGGGGCAGAGGCGTGATGCATCGCGTCTCTGCAATTCCCGCCCACCGGGATAAATTCCGGCCTTATTCACAGGCTACACTTGCGGCGTGATGCGATAATTTAAATTGCACCCAATGATAAGGCGACAAACTTTTGTTTCTTCATAAGTATTTGAATTATTAAAAAATGTATCTGAATATCTGCTTACATTATGTATTTTTCTTCCCGACATTGTCGGCGAAAAAAATACACTAGGTATTTTTCTTCCCGACATCGTCGGCTAAAAAATACACTATGTATTTTTCTTCCCGACATTGTCGGCACAAAAAATACACTGTGTATTTTTCTTCCCAACATTGTGAGCACAAAAAATACACTGTGTATTTTTCTTCCCAACATTGTGAGCATAAAAAATACACTGTGTATCTCTTTTTTCAACATCATGGGCACACTTTCTAACAGAGTAAGTGCATTTCAGTTTGTCGCACCCACAATCCGAAGGATCGGTGATGCGACATTTTGAATGGCATCCGTTTCATCGTAATTCAAAGATTCAAGGGCGAGCGGAGATAGCGCGTCATCTGCCGGCTAAAAAAATCATAAATTCACTGCAGGCGATTCTTTTTTTCCTGTAAATTGATACCTTTGCGTGATTCTTTTTCACGAAGGTTATCAGAAAAGGTTATCGGGAGCGGCACAACCGGCACGGGTCACCGGCGCGGAGAGTCCGCCACGCAAGGAAACAGGAAAAAATAAAAACAGAATGAATATGAGAACAATCTATGTAACGGCAGCCGTTGCGGTCGTGCTGTCGGCGACTTCGTGCGGCAAAAAACCGACCGGCGCAGCCGGCGCGCAGCCGCAGGTTTACCCGACCGCCGCGGTCGCTACCGGCGATGCGGAACTGGCCGCCGTCTATCCGGCGACCCTCCGCGGACGCGAAGACATCGAAATCCGCCCGCGTATCGACGGGTTTATCGAGCAAATTTATATCGACGAAGGCTCGGCGGTGAAACAGGGACAGCTACTGTTTAAAATCAACTCCCCGCAGGCCGAACAGGCCGTGACGACGGCACAGGCGGCCGTCGCGTCGGCCGAAGCGCAGCTGGCCACGGCCCGGCTGAATGTCGACCGCATGACGCCGCTGGCCGAAAAGGGCATCATCAGCCCCGTGCAGCTGGAGACGTACCGCAATGCCTGCAACGTGGCGCAGGCCGCTCATGCCCAGGCCGTCGCCCAGCTTGACAATGCCCGGGCGACGCTCTCGTGGGCGTCCGTGACCAGCCCCGTCGACGGACACGTCGGCGCCGTGCCCTACCGCAAGGGCAGCCTCGTGAACAGCCAGCACACGCTCACGACCGTGGCCAATACCGCGACCGTCTTCGCCAGTTTCTCGCTCAACGAGAAGGCGCTGGCCGGATTCCTGGCCGGCCTCGAAGGCGGAACGCAGGCCGAAAAGCTGAAACACGCGCCGGAAATCACCCTCACGCTGGCCGACGGCACGGTCTATCCCCACAGGGGACGGATAGAAACCGTCACCGGCACGGTCAGCATCGCCACCGGCAGCGCCGGCTTCCGCGCCGAGTTTCCCAACCGCGAGGGCCTGCTGCGCAGCGGTACGAGCGGGAAAATCACCCTCCCGACCTTTTATTCCGGCGTCATTCTTATTCCGCAGAAAGCGACCTTCGCCCAGCAGGACAAGGTGTTTGTCTATGCGGTGGAAGACGGCGCGGCGCGGCAGCGTCTTGTCACGGTCACGCCGACGCCCGACGGACTGACCTACATCGTGCACAGCGGCCTGACGGCGGGCGAACGCATCGTGACCGACGGCGTGGCGACGCTCTCCGACGGTACGAAAATCTCCGAAAACTAATCTCTCCAAACATTTATTCTTATGTTGAAGACATTTATAGACCGGCCGGTACTGTCGACGGTGATTTCCATCCTCATCGTGGTGCTGGGGATGATTGGCCTGTTCACGCTGCCGGTGGAGCAGTATCCCGACATCGCGCCGCCCACCGTGCGCGTCTGGGCGAGTTATCCGGGCGCAAACGCGGATGTGGTGATGAACTCCGTCGTGATTCCGCTCGAAGAGCAAATCAACGGCGTCGAGGGCATGACCTACATGACCTCGTCGGCCTCGAACAACGGCTCGGCGCAGATTACCGTCTTTTTCGAGAAGGGCATCAACCCGGACATCGCCTCGGTGAACGTGCAGAATCAGGTGGCGCGCGCCACGCCGCTGCTGCCGCAGGAAGTGACGCAAATCGGCGTCACCGTCCGCAAGCAGCAAAGTTCCAACATCATGATGATTAACTTCACCACCGACAACCCGGACTATGACCAGACCTTTATCCAGAACTATGCCAACATCCACCTCCTGCCGCCCATCAAGCGGGTCAGGGGCGTGGGCGACGCCAACGTTTACGGCGCACGCGACTACTCGATGCGCATCTGGCTCAGGCCCGACGTCATGGCGGCCTACCGGCTTACGCCGCAGGAAGTCGTCGCCGCCCTGCAGGAGCAGAACATCGAAGCAGCGCCCGGCGAACTGGGACAGGAAAGCCGCCGGAGTTTCCAGTACACGCTGAAATATACCGGACGGCTGAAAACGGTGCCCGAATTTGAAGACATCGTGGTGCGGTCGGTCGACGGGCAGATACTCCGCCTGCGCGACGTGGCGGAGGTCGAACTCGGCTCGCTCAACTACACCGTCGCCTCGCGCCTGAACGGCAATCCCTCCGTCACCATCGGTATCAACCAGACGGCCGGCTCCAACGCCCGCGAGGTCATCAACAACATCAAGGCCGTACTGGAGGAGGCTTCCGTTTCCTTCCCGCCCGGCCTGAGGATTGTCTATGTGCAGGACGCCAACGAATTTCTCGACGCCTCCGTCAACAAGGTCGTCCATACGCTGGTCGAAGCCTTTCTGCTGGTGTTCGTCGTGGTGTTTATCTTCCTGCAAAACTTCCGCTCGACGCTGATTCCGGCCATAGCCGTGCCGGTGGCCATCATCGGGACGTTTTTCTTCCTGCAGGTGTTTGGCTTCTCGGTGAACCTGCTGACGCTCTTTGCGCTCGTGCTGGCCATCGGGAGTGTGGTGGACGACGCCATCGTAGTGGTCGAGGCCGTGCATGCGAAACTCGACGCGGGCATGACCGATACCCGCGAAGCCGCCGTCAGGGCGATGCAGGAAATCGCGCCCGCCATCGTCTCCATCACGCTGGTGATGTCGGCCGTGTTCGTACCCGTCAGTTTCATCGGGGGGACGTCCGGCGTGTTCTATAAGCAGTTCGGACTGACGCTGGCCGTCGCCATCCTCCTCTCCGCCGTCAACGCGCTTACGCTCAGTCCGGCCCTGTGTGCGCTGTTCCTGAAAAGCCGGGAAGAAGAAGATGGCCGCCGGAAAGGATTCTTCAACCGTTTCGCCCGCCTGTTTAATGCCGGATTTCAGGCCGCTACCGGCCGCTACCGGCAGTCGCTACACTTCCTTGGCAAGCGCGGCCACCGCTGGATTACGGTGATGCTGCTGCTCGTCATGACCGCCATCCTGTTTGGCCTGATGCGGACGATTCCGACCGGCTTCGTGCCCCAGGAAGACAGCGGCGGCGTGATGGGAATGGTGACGCTGGCGCCGGGCGCCTCGCTCGAACGTACGCAGGAGGTGGTGAAACAGGTCACCGAAATCGCGCACGGGATTGAACACGTGCAGTACGTGGCCGACCTGTCGGGCGTGAACTTCATGAGCGGCGTGGGCAGTTCCTACGCCACCGTCCAGATTAAGATGGCACCCTGGAACGAGCGCAGGATTACCACCAACGAGGTGGCCGCCATCCTGCAGGAGAAAACGGAGGACATCAAGGATGCAACGTTTATCTTCATGGGCACGCCCACGCTGCAGGGCTTCGGCCTGAGCAACGGCGTGGAACTGCAGATGCAGGACCGCACGGGCGGCGACATCAACCGCTTCTTCGACGTCACCAACAACTTCCTGGCCGCCATGCGCCGGCGTCCGGAGGTGAGGATGGCCATGACGACCTTCAACCCCAACTTCCCCCAGAAACAGCTTGAGGCCAATATCCCCAAAATCAAGGAGGCGGGCCTGACGCTCGGCGAGGTTATGTCAACGCTTCAGGCTTACGTGGGCAGCATGTATGTCTCGAACTTCAATCTCTACGGCAAGCAGTTCCGCGTCATGGTACAGGCTGCGCCGGAATACCGCGAGAAGCTGGAAGACCTGGACAGCTACTTCGTGCGCACGGCGTCGGGCGAGATGGCGCCCGTGACGGAGTTTCTGACCGTCACGGACGTCACCGCTCCGCAGACGCTGAACCGCTTTAACATGTATGCGTCGATGAACGTCTCCATCATGCCCAACTTCACCGAGGGCTATGCCACGGGCAACGTGCTCGAGGCCGTGGCGGAGGTGGCGCGCGAGACGCTGCCGGAGAACTTCACCTACGACTACTCCGGCATGACGCGCGAGGAGGTAAAGAGCGGCGGACAGACCTACCTGATATTCGCCCTCTGCCTGATATTCGTTTACCTGCTGCTGGCTGCCCTCTACGAGAGTTATATCCTGCCGCTGGCCGTAATCTGTTCGCTGCCGGTCGGACTGGCGGGCGTGTACATCTTCATCTTCGGCGGACTGGCGCTGGGCACGGGTATCGTAAATAATATCTATGTACAGATTTCGCTTATCATGCTAATCGGGATGCTGGCCAAGAACGCGATTCTGATTGTGGAATACGCCGTGCAGCGCCGGCAGCAGGGGATGAGCGTTGTCGAGGCGGCGGTCAGCGGGGCCGTGGCGCGGCTGCGTCCGATTCTGATGACGTCGTTTGCCCTGATATTCGGGCTGATGCCGCTGGCCTTCGCCACGGGCGCGGGCGCCGTCGGCAACCGTTCCATCGGCATCCCGGCCATCGGCGGCATGTTGATTGGTACGCTGCTGGGCGTGCTGGTGATTCCGTCGCTCTATATCATCTTCCAGACCATACAGGAGAAATTCAGCAAGTCGGGGCTGATTAATACGGCCAAAGCGGTGACGGTTGGCATTCTGCTCACCGCGGGCGTGTCGTCGTGCGGGGTGGCGAACCGCTACCGCTCGCCGGAGGTCGATACGGCCGGCCTGTACCGCGACGCGACGACCGGCGATACCGCAACGGTCGCGGCCATACCGTGGGCGTCATATTTCACCGATTCCGACCTGCAACAGCTGATAACGGAAGGATTGCAGACAAACTTCGACCTCCGGACGGCGCTGCTGCGGATTCGGGAAGCCGAAGCCGGCCTGCAGGTCGCACGCGCCGCCTGCCTGCCCGTTGCCGGCCTGGCGGGGCAGGTCACGCACACGCGGACGGACGCGCAGAACACGACCCGGTACCAGCTGGGCATTGCGGTGCAGTGGGAGGTTGACCTGTGGGGCAAACTCAACCGTCAGGCGCGCGCACGGTATGCGCAGTACCTGAACAGCCACGAATACAGGCGGCTGATACAAACCACGCTGGTGTCGAACATTGCCGCGTCCTACTACATGCTGATGGCGCTGGACGAACAGCTGCGCATCTCGCGCGAAACGGTGGCGCTGCTGGAGGAAAGCGCCGCGTCGATGCAGGCGATGATGGAGGCCGGCCTGCTGAACGCCGCCGCCGTGGAGCAGAGTCGCGCGCTGCTGTACGCCACGCAGGTCTCGGCGCTGAACCTCGAAGTGTCGATACGGAAACTGGAGAACTCGCTCTCGGTCATGCTCGGTCGCAAGCCCGGCGCGATTGTGCGGCAATCGACGGACAACTGGACGGCGCCCGGTGCACCGCTGCCTCACGGCGTCCCGGCGCAGATGCTGGCGCGACGTCCCGACGTGCGTGCGGCGGAGTTGCAGTTCCGCGCGGCGTTCGAACTGCGGCACGCGGCACAGGCGGCGCTCTATCCCTCCCTCACGCTCAACGCGGGGACGTTGGCGGGCTACAGCGCTGCGACACTGACCGACTTCTTCAAGCCTGCAAACCTGCTGGCCAACATTATCGGCGGCCTGACGCAGCCCGTCTTTGCCGGGCGGCAGTTGCGTGCGCAGGTCACGATTACGAAGGCGCAGGAAGAGGAGGCGCTGGTGAACTTCGAGAAGACGGTGCTTACGGCTGCCCGCGAGGTGTCGGACGTGCTCTATACCTACGAAAAGGCGCTGGAGAAGACGGCTTATCGCACGTCGCAGACGGAATCGCTGCAAAAGTCTGTTTACTACACGCAGGAGCTGCTCAGGGCCGGTGAAGCGACTTACCTCGAAGTCCTCACCGCCCAGCAGAACTATCTCTCCGCGCAGCTGGCCACCGTCAGCGACCGGCTGGAAAAGGCACAGGCGGTGATTGACCTGTACCGCGCACTGGGCGGCGGGGATTAATTTAGATTCAAAGATTCAATTATTCAAAGATTCAAGGGCGAGCGACGGGGATAACGGTTGAGCCAATAGATCCGGGTAACATGTTATACTTTACGCGGGATGGTTTTGTGCACGGCGGACTGACGCCATACGGCGTCGGCCCGGAATGCACAAAACTATGCCGCGCACAGTATAAAACCGGCCGTTCCAACAGTGGCTCGCGATATTTTGGCACGGAATTTGCAGTAGATGTCGAAGTTATTAGTATTTTTGCAGCAAAGAAGGGAAAATGATGAAAAATAATTATTCAAGGAAGCTGATTGACGTGATTGAGTATAGCCGTGAAGAAGCGGCGCGGTTGCGGAACAGCTGTATTGGCCCCGAGCATTTGATGCTGGGCGTTTTGCGCGACGGCGACTGTCAGGCTATCAGGTTAATGGAAGAACTGGACGTGAATGCGGGAGCGCTCAAGAAAGCCATTGAATCGGAAATACGCAACACGTCGGAAGAAGAGAAGCATGTGCCGTTGAATGAAATTCTTATCGGCAAGACGGCCGATCGGGTGTTGCG
>JAISEZ010000305.1 GCA_031263835.1 Tannerella sp. | reverse complement strand
GTAGCGTTTCAAACTCGGAAAGCGCCGTACCCGTTCCCATCGGGACGTTTTCGTTGCGGAAGGTCATCCGGCTGCGACGGACGCTGCGGGCGGACGCATGAAACTCGGTCGCTTTCGTTTCGGCCTCTATCCGGGCGATGTTTCCTTCGTTTATGCCGCATCCGGGCATGATGATGATGCGTCCGGCGGCGCGGCTCACCAGCCGGGCAATCAGCGGAATGCCCCGGACGGCGTCCGGCTGCTGACCGGAGGTCAGGATACGGTCGACACCGAGGTCAATCAACTGCTCCATTGTCCCGAACGGGTCGCGACAGAGGTCGAACGCCCGGTGACAGGTGACCGACAGCGGAGCGGCCGCGTTCATCAGGCGTTTCATCAGTCCCGTGTTCAGCTCGCCGGCCTCCGTCAGGCAACCGAATACAACGCCCTGTATGCCCAGTTGCTTTGCCATTTCAATGTCATAGAGCATCGACTGCACTTCAGCCTCGGTGTACAGGAAATCACCTCCGCGCGGACGGATGATTACGTGTATGGCAAGGGTCGAAGTCAGCGCCTGTGCCGTCCGTATTTCGCCGTAACCGGGCGTGGTACCCCCTTCGGGTATGCCTGCGCACAGCTCCACCCGCCGGGCGCCGCCCGCTTCCGCCTCCACACAGCTTTGCGCCGAATTGGCGCAGATTTCAATCATACGTCCCGTCATGCATTGAATTATTGAATCTTTGAATCATCGAATCTTTGAATTATTGTATCCCTGAATCCGACCAGTCCGTATTTCCGGCAGTAATAGAAACGGTAGCCGAGTACGACGCACTCCGCCAGCACCAGCGTCAGCGCATACAGGTAAATGGAATTGTTTTGCGTCAGAACCATCAGCGCATAACAAACCAGCAACAGCGCCGAAGACAGGAGCACACTCAGGTTGAACGGCCGCTGATGTCCGAAGGAGACCAGCGCCGACGAACCCAGAAAAAGAGAGAAGCCGCCCATGAAGATGTAAAGGCACAATATCCGCATAAGACTTCCGGCTTCGGGCGTTTTCCCCTGCGACAGGATGTCCGTCAGCCACCCGGAGAGGAAAAACAGCAGCAGAGCGACGGCGGAGGTCATCAGGGTGACAATGCCCAGGCTGCGCCGGAGCATGTCCTTGTTTTGCGATTTGGACAGGCTGGGGTAGAGCGCCTGGTTGAACATCTGCATGGGAACCATCCCGCCGTTACAGATTTTCTGGGCGACGTCGAACGCGGCCACATCGCTCGACGACAGGTAGAATCCGCACATAATCTTCGCCATATAGGTGTTGATGACCAGCGAAGCCCGCGATAAAAAGAACGGTACGCTCTCCCTGAATTTCAGGCCAATCAGGGAAAGGGAAGGAAGGTGGAAGCGTATCCGGTCTCTGCCGAACAGGAAATAGCAGGAAACCAGCGCCGACAGAATCATTCCCCCCGACTGAAGCAATGGGATATACACGTAATCGTCCGCCGAACGAACCACCACGAAGATGCTTGCCGTATAAAACGCGATGGAAAAGAAACGGATGACGGTCAGCAGTTTCATGTTTTCCTTCCCCTGATAGTACCAGACCGGCAACAGCACGTCCGCAATGCAGGACAGGAAGGCAAAGTAAAACAGAACGGCGTCCCGGCTCAGGCGGGGTACCGTCTCGACAAGCGCCGCCAGCACAAGGAAGGAGACGATACACAGGGCGGCCTTGATAATCATGACGGCCGAAACAAGCGCATCCAGTTCGCGCTTGTCGTTCCGGAGCCGGGCAACGTCCCTGACGGCGGAAATATCCAGTCCGAAATTGACCGCCAGCGCGAAACAGGCGACAATCGCCTGTGCGAAGACCACATTCCCGTAACGGTCTTCTCCTACCGTATGAAACAGATAGGGCAGGGCGATGAACGGCATAATCACCCTCAGCACCTCAAAGACGGTGAGCCAGGTTGCGTTTTTGACGACCAGCGCGAATTTTCCGAATACGGAAGGCCCGGTTTTCATACACATTCCGTTTCCGTTGGATACCCCTTCGTCCGCTGTGCGTTACTTCGTCCGCAGATATTCTTCTCTGAGCGCCGCACAGATGCTTTTGGCAAACAGGAATCCCACCGGCAAAATCAACGTCAGCACGAATATGCCGATGGCGGCGTACAGTTTCCGCGGACCGACGGGCTTCTTTAATATATACGCCGGGTCAATAATCCGGACATGCTCGTAGTCCTGTCCGTGCGAAAGGGCCATTTCCTCCCTTTTCTGCAGCAGCAGCAGATAGATGCCCTGCAGGATTTCCTGCCGGCGCTTGAAGCTTACATATTCATGTTCCAGCGCCGGAACGGTTTTCATCTTGTCGAGCAGCTTCTTCTCCTTCGCCCGCAAGTCGGCCAGCGTCATCTCGCAGCTTTTGTTCGCATTCTCGATAGCCAGATACACGCCGTTCCGCAGCTTGTCTACCTGTATGCTCATGCTCTTGAAAGCCGGGTTGTTTTCGTTGGAACTTTTCAGCAGACGGTCGCGTTCCACGATGGCCTGATTGTAGGAAAGCACGGGGCCGCTACTGCTGCTGCCGCTCCTGTCTCCCTCCACGCTGCCGGCCATCAGGGAGGGTACGACTTCGTAACGGTTGGCCGGGTCCTTCACGTAGTCGTCCATCATGCGGATGAGGTACGACTGCGTCTCCATTTCCACGATTTTAATCTGCAGCTCCTTCATCTGTTCCGTATAAAACAGCACGTCCGATTCCAGCAGCGTCATTTCGTGCTGTGTCTTGTATGCTTCCAGCGCCGTCTCCACGTCTTTCAGTTCCGCCAGTACCGAGTCAATGCGCAGCTGCACAAACGCCGTCATCGGCTCGTCTCTCGAGCGTTTGAAGGATTTTGCGTTTGCGTTGAACTTCTCAATCAGGGTGTTCAGCATGGCCTTGCCGCGTTCTTTCACATGGTCGCTGCAACCCATCTCGATTACGTTGGACGATTTCGAGAGGTCTTCAATCTGGAAGTCTTCGCCAAATTTTTCAGCCACCCAGTTTGGCGGCAGGCACCTGATATGCAACTTGAAATCATGGTCTATCGAAGCGCCGTTGTCAAAATCCAGCGTAAACTCCACCCCTTTTGCCTTTATCTGTGCCGGCAGAGACGCGAACGTGAACTGTTCCTTCCAGCCTTCGAGCCTGTTTTTGGCCTTTACCTTTACTTTCCCGCCGGAAACCGTAACCGTAAACCGGTATTCGCTGTCCAGGCCGGCCATGGAAGCGGAATCCGCCGAGAGTTTCAGCGGCGCGTCATGATACAGTTTAAAAAAGGAATAGGGCCGGGTGTATTCCACGTTTATTCCGAGTTCGTGAATCATGTCGGAAAACAGCCAGTTGGACGAGAGGATGGCGATTTCGTCTTCAATGTTTACGCCGACGCCGCTGCCTCCGATGCCAAACGACCGCATCAGTCCGGCCGCTTCGCCCAGTCCCAGTCCCGACACGCTGACGTCCTTGTCTTCCTGTATCTGGATGCGCGCCACGAAATCGAACGTTTGCGGATAAAACGCCAGATATAAAACAGCCGGAATAAACGAAAAGAGAAATGCCGCCAGGAAGAGTTTCCACTGATGCATGTAGCGCACGATGACGGTTTTCAGTCCCAGCGATTCCGTATCTTTATTTTCCATTATTTCATTTTCCATAAGTTGCCTGTTAATTCTTCTTCGTCTGGCTGGTGATTGCCAGAATAATGGTCGAAACGACGTTGACTCCGGTCATGATGGTCGAGACGATGGTCAGGGTGTACTGCTGCGCCGAACTGAAGTTGGCATTTCTAATCTTGGCCTTGTTCGGTTCCACGTACACCATGTCGTTTTGTTTCAGGTAGAAATAGGGCGAGGCCATGATGTTCGGGTCGGTGATGTCGAGGCGCACATGTACCTTTTCGCCCTCGATGTCGCGAATCAGCAGGATGTTTTTGCGGTTGGCGTTAATCGTCAGGTCGCCGGCCATCGCAATCAGGTCCAGAACCGAAATACGGCTGTTCGGGATGGTGTACATGTTGGTTCGCGTTACCTCGCCGAAAATACCGACCTTGAAATTCAGTATCTGTACGTTGACCAGGGCGTCCGGCGCATATTCCACAATCAGACCCTGCAATTTCCGGTTGGCTTCATGCACCGTCAGCCCCGCCAGATGTACCTGTCCCAGTATCGGGAAATTGACGTTTCCCTCCCGGTCGACCAGATAGGAATACAGATTCTGCACACTCTGATTCATATCCCTTTCGCCCTGCGGGATATACCCGTAGGCCGAGGGATTAAACGGCGCCACTACGGTCGGGTCCCACGACGAGACGTTGATTGTCAGCATGTCGTCAGCGCAAATCGCCGTGTTATAGGTTTGCTTCATGGCTTCCCACTGTTGTCGTGAAAGGTTGTCGATTCCCTGAAAATAAGTCACATCCCTGGGTACCCTGCACGAAGTTGACAGTAAAATAACGCACAGCACTAATCCTGCTTTACTTTTCATACAATTCTTATATCTGTTTCAGTCTATAAAATAAGGTAATTATGGTACAAGCCCGCAAAGGCTCTATCAAAATGCCTCCTAAATAACGAACAAATGAAGAAATTATTGCTATCTCTACAAAGATAATTCAAGGATTCACAAAGTCGAAGACTTCCGGCGGGAACGGCAGAAGATGGAAGAAGGAATGGAAGTGTTATCCTTAAGGATAGAAGTGTCATCCTTAAAGATAGAAATATTATCCTTAAGTTATGCCTCCATAAGTTGACTGTCGCTGGTCTGCGTATGGCGGTGACGTCACAATCAAATCCACGGAATTATCGGGGATTTTCCTTAATTCTCTCCGACAATCCCCCAGGCATAAATCTGTTCTTAATGCGAATCAGCAGTAAAAAAGATGGAAGGCTCGATAATGGCTTGCGCGGGGGCCTGAAAGGTCAAAAAACGGATTGACCCGATGGATTACAATTTCCGTCAAATGTTCCTTCTGTCTGTAAATTAATTGATTAATATACTGGAGTGATCCGTCATTATGTGTATGGACGAAAAAAACTCCGGAGAGATATTTTCTATCTCTG
>JAISEZ010000295.1 GCA_031263835.1 Tannerella sp. | reverse complement strand
CAGGCCTCTGTTTCCCCGGGTAGCAGGAGAAACACCCCGCTGTTTCTTGCCGTCTGTAACGATTTGTTTACCGGACAGGTCTGTAAGAATATGATTACCGTAAACATGTAAACAGGATTTCGGTTTATCGGGATTAATACTTTTGAATACACGTTCAAAGGTGTCTTCCGACGGGACACCGTGAGGCAAAGACAACAAATCACCCGGGGAAGAACCACATTCAAGACCGGACAAACGCATATCCTGATATCGGAACCGCCCGTTAAAGTAAGTACACAAACCGGTCAATAATATATCGGACAGCAAATGAAGACAGCGACCCGTAACACAGGGATCGGTAACTTCGGAAAAACAGTTAGATGTTTTCATGCCGGCAAAGATAATGCATTTAACTCAATAGATAATTTTGGTGCGGTTGCCTTGGCCCTCAGTCAATAGAATAAAGGAATAAAGGAATAAGGGAAAGAGAGAGGAGGAGAGATCATATGAGCTACCCGAAAATAAGGGCTTAAAAGGGTTGAAGGGTTTAAAAGGGACGCGATGCATCGCGTCTCTACAGCAAGGAGCACTGCTTATCGCGACATGCCAATGTGAAAATGAATTGGCTAATTCTTACATTGGCTGATTGCGATGACCTCGATTTCGACCAGGCCGTTTTTGGGGAGTGTCCGGACGGCTACGGCGGAGCGTGCCGGAAAGTCGCTGTCGAACTGGGCGGCATAGACTTCGTTTACCGCGGCGAAATCGGCCATGTCGGACAGAAAAACGGTCGTTTTCACAATGTTCCGCAGGGTGTATCCGGCGGCGGACAGAATGGCGCGTACGTTTTTGAAGGCTTGCGCGGTTTGTTCCTTCACGCCGCCTTCCACCCATGTCCCGGTGGCCGGGTCCAGGCCCAGCTGCCCGGATACAAACAATAAATTTCCGGCCTGAATGGCCTGACTGTATGGCCCGATAGCAGCAGGGGCCTCCGGAGTTGCAATGACTCTTTTCATAAATCTTTGAATAATGAAAATTAGTAGTTAGTAGTCAGTAGTTAGTAGTTAGTAGAATAGTAGCAGGCAGGTTTGCCGTATGGCAATCGGGTTTTGTGTATGAAACTGTGACTTTATTCTACTAACTACTGATTCGCATGAATTATTGAATCTTTGAATTATTGTATTATTGAATCTGTGAGTTTCCGCTGCCGGACGACTTCGTAGGTCAGGATGGCGGCGGCAACCGAGACGTTCAGCGAGGCGATTGCGCCATACAGCGGGATTTTCACCATCTCGTCGCATATACGCAGATTTTCAGCCGCGACACCCCTGTCTTCCGCGCCCATCACGATGGCGACCGGCACGCCGTACGTTATTTCCGTATAATTCCTGCCCGCCTTTTCGCTGGCGGCAACTACCTTTACGCCGCTGTCCCGGAGGAACCGAATCGCTTGACGGATGGAGTGTTCCCGGCATACGGGCAGCAGGTTCAATGCGCCTGCCGAGGTTTTCATGGCGTCGGCATTGACCGTGACGCTTTCCTTCGAGGGAATCACAATCGCGTCCACTCCGGCACATTCGCACGTCCGCGCAATCGCGCCGAAATTGCGCACGTCCGTAATGCCGTCCAGCAGTACCAGAAACGGGTCTTTCCCCTGCTCGAACACGGATGGCACCACGTCTTCGAGCCGGTGGTACGTCACCGCAGAGACGTACGCAATCACGCCCTGATGGTTTTTCCGCGTGATGCGGTTCAATCCCTCCGGCGGCACGCGCTGACAGCGGATGCCGCGCTCCTTCAGCAGCGCAAGCAGTTCCCTGACCGAATCGCCCTGCAAATCCTTTTTTACAAGCAGCCTGTCGATTTCCTTGCCGCTCCGTACGGCTTCCATTACGGCCCGAATCCCGAATATCAGCCCGTCGTTCTTTTCTTCCATCTTTATACATTTATACTATAATGTGAGAATGAGCAAATGAGCAAATGTGAAAATGAATTGGCCATTGGCTCTCCGTGGTGATAATTGATTCATAAACGCGATGCCAAATACCTGCACTTCCTGCCGCCCTGACCTTAGTATCCGATTTACTCATTTTTCTTCCTTTATATTCAGCAATTCCTTCGCGTTTGCTACGGATGCGTCCGTCAGCGTGGCGCCGCTCAACATGCGGGCGATTTCATGCACCCGCTCCGCATCGTCCAGCCGGCGGATACGGGTATATGTGCGTTCGTCCGTATCTTCCTTGTACACGAAGTAATGCGCCTTGCCCCTGGCGGCAATCTGGGGAAGGTGGGTGATGGCAATCACCTGCATGCGCTGTCCCAGTTCCTGCATGATGTTGGCCATCCTGTCGGCAATGTCGCCGGACGTTCCCGTGTCAATCTCGTCAAAAATAATCGCCGGCAGGGCGGCAAATCCGGCTATCATGGCCTTGACGCAGAGCATGAGGCGGGAGATTTCACCGCCGGAGGCCGTCTGTGCGACCGGCTTCAGCGGTTCGTTCCTGTTGGCGGAGAACAGGAAGGCGATTTCGTCTATTCCGTCGGCGGCGGGCCGCGGTCTGGCGGCGAAGTCAATCCGGAAGCGGGTGTTGGGCATGCCCAGCTGCATCATCCGCTGAACCAGCTGCTGTTCGACGGACCCGGCGGCTTTCTTCCGCTGTGCGCTGATTTCGGCCGCCTGCGCCGTCAGATGCCGGTAAATGTCCGCCTGCTGCCCTGTCAGCGAGGCGATTTCTTCGTCATACGAATCAATGAGCTGCAACTGCCCGCCGAAGGCGTCCCGGTACGCAATCAGTTCCCCGACCGTGGATGCGCGGTGTTTCTGCTGCAGGGAGTGCAGCGTATTCAAACGGCTGTTTACCCACTCCATGCGCTCCGGACTGTATTCAATATCTTCTTTCAGGACTTCTATTTCCGCACCCAGGTCGTTCAGGTCAATGCCGGCCGAACGCAGTCTTTCGGCGTATTCCTCCGCCTTCGGAAAACAGGCCTGCACGCCCGTCATGGCCGAAACGGACTCTTTCAGCATCCGGATAATGCCCTGTTCGTCTCCGTTCAGGTGCGCGGCGACTTTGTAGAGTGCATGTTTGATTTCTTCCGCATGGGTCAGCGTTTCCCATTCCTGCTCCAGTTCCGCCTGCTCGTTTTCGGCCAGCTGCGCAGCCTTTAATTCTTCGAACTGAAAACGGAGGTATTCTTCTTCCTCTTTCGCTTTCGCCGCCTTCTCCGTAAGTCCGGTCAGCTGCGCCGACAGCGAAAGATAACGGTTATATGTCTCCCTGTAGGTTTTTAACAGGGGTTCCGTCCGGGACATGACGTCCACGACGTTCAGCTGAAAATGCGTGTCCGCCAGCAGCAGGTTCTGATGCTGGGAATGGATGTCAATCAACCGGTCGCCCAGCAGTTTTATGACGGAAAGCGACGCCGGCGTGTCGTTGACGAACGCGCGCGACTTGCCGGAAACCAGCAGTTCGCGACGCAAAATGCAATTCAGGGCGTCATATTCCAATTCGTTCGCCGAGAAAAAGTCTTCCAGATGATAGGCCGACAAATCGAAAACCGCCTCGACGACGCATTTCTCCGCATGAGCCTGGATGCTTTTGCTGTCCGCCCGCTGACCCAGTACCAGAGCCAGGGCGCCCAGAATGATGGACTTTCCGGCGCCGGTTTCACCCGTCATCACGGAAAAACCGTCTTCAAACTCGATGTTCAAACGGTCTATCAGGACAAAATTGCGTATGGACAGGGATTTCAGCATACGTTATCTTTTCAGGGGTTCCAGACGGCTGGTTTCCGTCGGGAACAGATTCGACAGTATTTTAAGCCCTTCCTGCTTTTCCTGCGTCGTCGCCTTGGAATAAATGGCGACAATCTCATCCAGTTTGGCGTCGGAAAACATCTGCAGCAGTACGGAATTGGGTCTGGCGCTTTTCAGGGCGGTCAGCGCCGGCAGGGCGGCGATGATGTTGGCGCGTCCGCGGTCGGCGTTTGCCGCCATTTCATCCAGTCCTTTCCGGTGATAGTCATACCAGAACTGACGGAAGCCTTCGCTGCTGTTTTCGGTCAGGGCCGTTGCCAGCGCGTGGCGGTTGCGGTCGCTGTCAAACGCTTTCCAGCCCGTCCAGGACATTTGCGACTGCGCCAGGGTGACAATGTGCTGCGCTTCCTGCAAAAACGCGCTTCCGCCTTTGGGCGAAAAACTGTCGAAATCCAGCCCCAGCACCGTATAAATATAGAAGACAACCGTCGCCGTCAGATTGGTATTCAATACGTTTTCCGTGTACTCCAGCGGCTCGAACTCGGTGTAGTCAAAATCAAACTGCGTGTCGCGGAAATTGAACACCGTGGTCGTGTAGGTTGAATTATACACCGGCCGGCGCGCCTGAATCTGTATCTCTCCCTTGAAGTGATTGTCCTGCATTTCGCTCAGGATAATCGTGAACGTACAGTCAATGCGTTCGTTCTGTGCCAGCGTCGCCGTCGTCCATTTCTTGTTGTTGATAAATTCGGTCAGCGCCCCTTCCAGCGTCGTAAACAGCTGCTTGTTGGAACCCTGAATCTTGTCGCTGTTGATGGTAAGACGGGCGTTCAGCTCGGCTGTCTGCGCCGTCGCCGTCATCGCCGCAAGTGCGAACATCACTGAAAATAACCATTTCCTGCTCATGAATCTCATTTTAATAAAGTGACCAATTTTGCTACAATATCTGTGGCCACGTCCCGCTTGTTCTTCAAGGGAACGGGCGTCATTTCTCCTTCCCGGTCAATCATGACGACCCGATTCGTGTCGCACCTGAAACCGGCGCCCCTGTCCTGCAGCGAGTTCAGGACAATCATGTCCAGCTTTTTGCGTTTCAGCTTTTCCGTTGCCTGAACGACGCCGTCATCCGTTTCCAGCGCAAAACCCACTACCACCTGACCGGCGCGCTTCATCCGGCCCAGCGTGGCCGCAATATCTTCGTTCCGCACCAGAGGCAGCGTCCGCCGTTCGTCACTTTCGCGCTTCATCTTGCTTTCCTGCGGCGCTTCGGGCCGGTAATCGGCTACTGCGGCGCAGAGAATCGCGGCGTCCGTTTTCGGGAAAAGGTTCGTGGCTGCCGCATACATCTCGCCGGCCGACTCCACATCCGTCCGCCGGATGAGCGGATGCGCCGCCTGCAACGAAACCGGCCCCGCAATCAGTTCCACTTCGGCGCCTCTGTCGGCGCACGCCTGCGCCAGGGCGAAACCCATCCTGCCGGAAGAGTAGTTACCTATAAAACGTACGGGGTCTATCTTTTCATACGTCGGCCCGGCCGTTATCAGTATTCTTTTTTTTCGCAGGTCGTCGCGGGAGGCAAAAAAGTCTTCCAGTATGGCGACGATTCGATTCGGTTCTTCCATCCGCCCCTTTCCGGTCAAATGACTGGCCAGCTCGCCTTCGGCCGGCTCGATAATCCGGTTTCCGAACGAACGCAGGCGTTCCAGATTCTGCTGCGTGGACGGGTGCGCATACATGTCCAGGTCCATCGCCGGCGCGACAAACACCGGCGCCCTGCAGGAAAGATACGTCGTAACCAGCATGTTGTCCGCGATGCCGTTCGCCATTTTCCCGACGGTCGAAGCCGTAGCGGGCGCAATCAGCAGGACGTCGGCCCATAAACCCAAATCGACATGGCTGTGCCACGAACCGTCGCGGCGGGTGAAAAATTCACTGACCACCGGTTTGCCGCTCAGCGTGGAAAGCGTCAGCGGCGTAATAAATTCTCTGGCTGCGGGCGTCATTACGACCTGCACTTCGGCGCCCTTTTTCATGAAGGAACGAAGCAGCATCGCCGCCTTATACGCGGCAATACTGCCTGTGATACCCAGTATGATTTTCCTGCCCTTCATCATGCGACGCCTTTCCGTATTTCCAAAAGCCTGTTTATTTCCGGCGTATCCGAAATGCGTTAGTTACTTTTTCCCTGTATGCCGCGCAAACGGATTTCGGTCAATATCTTTTTGGTGTTCAACGCAAAATCGCCGTTCATCACCCACGTATAATAGGACGGGTCGCTGCTCAGGACTTCCGTCACCAGCCGTCCCTTGTACTTGCCGAAATTGATGACTTCCTCCTTTTTACTGTTGTATATCATCCGTCCGGCAAAATCCACGTTGTTCGTGAAACTCGAAAACTCGGAAAGATACTTAATGTCGTTCTGCAAGTCCGGATACCGGTCCAGCTGTGCCATCAGCACCTCATACGTCGCTTTGGTATCGCCTTCGGCGCTGTGGGCATTGTCGAGGTCTTTGTTACAGTAAAACTTGTAGGCTGCCGCGAGCGTACGCTGTTCCATCTTGTGATAGATGGTTTGCACGTCCACAAATTTTCTTCTGTTCAGGTCAATATCCACGCCTGCACGCAGAAATTCCTCCGCCAGCAGCGGAATGTCGAACCGGTTCGAGTTGAAGCCCGCCAAATCGCAGCCCTCAATCAGGGCGGCTAACGATTTGGCAATGGCTTTAAACGTCGGACAGTCCTTTACGTCCTCGTCCGTGATGCCGTGTATTTTGGTTGCATCGGCCGGTATCGGCATTTCCGGGTTGATTCGTCGCGTTTTGCTTTCCTCCTTGCCGTTTGATAAAATCTTCAATATGGAGATTTCAACAATCCGGTCTTTGCTGATATTGATTCCCGTGGTCTCCAAATCAAAGAACACCAGCGGATTTACTATCTTCAACTGCATCGGCGTCCGGTTCTTAATCGTTCAATACCATCGGCATGAGCAGCATCAGCAAATCTTCATTTTCCTCATTTTCGACGGGCACGACGATGCCGGCGCGAGACGGGTCGGCCAATCCCAGCACAATCTCGCCGGCATTGATATTGTCCAGTATTTCAATCAGGAATGTTGCCTTGAAACCGATACTCAACTCTTCGCCTTCATACTGGCACAGGATTTTTTCTTCGGCCGAGGTCGAGAAATCAATGTCCTGGGCCGAGACGGTGATTTGGTTTTCGGTCAGCTGCAATTTCACCAGACTGCTTGCCGGATTGGAAAAAACGGATACCCGCTCCAGTGCATTCAGGAACAGCACCCGTTCGATGGTCACCCTGTTCGGGTTTTCCGGCGGAATCACGCTGTTGTAATTCGGGTAACGTCCCTCAATCAAACGGCATACCATCTCGAAAGCTCCCAAAGAGACGTAAGCGTTGTTTTCGTCGAACAGGATTTTCACCGGGTCGTCGCTTTTGAAAAGCAGGTTCTTCAGCAGGTTGGCCGGCTTTTTCGGCAGGATAAACGACGCACGGCCTTCCGACTGTACGGCGCTGTTGCGCAGCCGAACCAGCTTGTGCCCGTCGGAGGCGACAAACGTCAGGGAATCGGTCTGGATGTCGAAATAAACGCCGTTCATGACCGGCCGGAGTTCGTCGTCCGCCGCGGCAAACAGCGCGCGACCGATACCGTTCAACAGCACCTGCGATTCCAGCGTAATGGAGGTACAGGTGTCGGTCAGCGCCTTCTGCTGGGGATAGGTATCGCCTTTCTGTCCGATAAAGTTGTATTTGCCGTTCTCGAAATAAATGAAAATCTCCATGTTTTCATCATTGATGTCGAACGTCAGGGGCTGTTCGGGCAGTTTCTTCAACGGCTCCAGCAACATCTTTGCGGAAACGGCAAAGAGTCCGGCGCCTTGAGCATTCATCACTTCTACGCTGGTGATCAGACGGGTTTCCACGTCCGATGCCACGATGGTCAGTTTGTTATCCTCCAGCTGGAACAGGAAACAGTCCAGAATGGGCAGTGTGTTCTTGGATGCGATCACTTTACTGATGGATTGCAGGCGCGACATGAGCGCCGAACTTGATACGTCAAATTTCATATAAATCTAATTTTCTGTTGTTTGTTATTTTATCTCTTTATTTGAAACGAACAAAAATAGTCATTTTTTTCCATTCAATCACGCGAATCTGAAAAAAACAGGACCTGCGGACAAAAAAGAATGAACCCGGTTGCCCGGTTAGGAGTTTCCCGTTTTCTTTCGTTAGTTTAGTATTGTGAAATCAATAAAGCCGTTAAAATACAGTATGATGAGTACAAAAAACATGTCCCGAAGAAACTTTATCAGCCGTACTCTCAGAGCTCTGTGAAGTTTTCTCAGAGCTCTATGAAGTTTCCTCAGAGCTCTGGGAGGTTTTCTCAGAGCTCTGGGAGATTTTCTCAGAGCTCTGGGAAGTTTTCTCAGAGCTCTGGGAAGTTTTCTCAGAGCTCTATGAAGTTTTCTCAGAGCTCTGAGAAGTTTTCTCAGAGCTCTGGGAAGTTTTCTCAGAGCTCTGGGAGGTTTTCTCAGAGCTCTGGGAAGTTTCCTCAGAGCTCTGGGAAGTTTTCTCAGAGCTCTGGGAAGTTTTCTCAGAGCTCTCTGAAGTTTTCCGAGAGCTCTCTGAAGTTTTCCGAGAACTCTCTGAAGTTTTCCGAGAACTCTCTGAAGTTTCCGGAGAACTCTCTGAAGTTTCCGGAGAACTCTCTGAAGTTTTCAAAGTGTCGCATCGAAAAATTGAAGAGGCTGTTCACCGGGTTATGAAGAGCCTCTTCATAAGGCGGTGAAGAGCCTCTTCAGAAGGCGATGAACAGCCTCTTCACAGAGCGGTGAAGAGCCTCTTCAATTTTTCGAGGCGACACCCGAAAGAACGGAGACGGCCAGTCACCGTCTCCGTTCCCTATTCCTGTTTCATATAATCGGCCAGTGACCGGGGCAGATAAAACGTGTTGTTGACATCCACATACACAATGACGGACGACAGTTTCGCCTCTTCATCGGCCTTTCTGCCGAGTTTCACGATATTCGTATTCGGCGTGATGCTCAACTGCTTTTTCCGGTCTTTCCTGTTTTTCACAATGAGCAGCGGCGTGTCCTCTGCGTTTGCCGGCGCAATCACCTCATACGCATACTCCCTGAACACTTCCGTATGGGGTGCGAAATTGGCGTCGGTCAGTTCGTCCAGCCGGCCGTGCAGCCCCAGCGCTGCCGTCATGTAATGATTCAGTTCGATGTTCGTGTGCATGCCCGCAGGCAGGGTGCCCGCCGGATGATAGGCAGCCAGAAAGACTTCCTCGCCCGTATGCCCGCCGGTCGTGAAACCGAAACAGGTCTTCGAGGTGATGAGCTTGGCCACAAAGCCGTTCAGCGAACTGCTGTACAGCGACGCCAGCGCGCCTTTGTCCGAACGTTCGGCCTCGGGAACCGGACTGTTTTTATAGCTTTTGCATTGATACAGGGTGTTCAGTTCTTCGTCCGTCAGTTCAAAACCGGCATATTCGCGGAAAATCCGCTGCACGGCCGATGCCGGTTCGCTGTTCAGCTTATCGGCAAAGCCTTCCGCCGTCAGTTTTACCTGCGAAACCGCGTGCATAAGGCCGTCTTTCGTCGTATGTCCGCAAGTGTACGAGCCAAGGCTGATGCCGCTGTTTCCGTGGTCGGGAACAATGACAACCGCCGTTTCGCCGTTCTGACGGGCAAATTCGAACGCCGCCTGACAGGCGCGGTCAAAAGCCAGAAATTCCGTAATCATCGCCGCCGGGTCGTTGGCATGTGCCGCCCAGTCAACCTTGCTGCCTTCCACCATCAGGAAGAATCCGTTTTCACTGGCGGACAGCTTCTCAATGGCTTTGCGCGTCATTTCTTCGATGGACGGTTCTCTGGATGCATCCCGGTCAAGGTCATACGCCATGCCTCTTTCGCTGTACAGCGCCCACATCCGGTTACCGGCGTGGCCGCGCATGCCTGCCATATCATTTCTGTACACGCCGTAGCCGCCGGCCTTCAGGTACAGTTCATCCGCCTCCGACAGCAGCGAAGCGCCGCCGCCAATCACAACGTCCAGACTGTTATGCACCATCTGGGGAATAATCCAGTCATAGCGTCCGCGGTTGTAGCTGTGCGCCGAACAGTCTGCCGGCGTTGCATGAGGGAACTCGCAGGTGAATACCAGCCCCGTCGCCTTCTGTTTCAGAAACTTTGCAGCTTCCAGAAGGGTGGTCAGCGGCTGATATGCCCGCGACGGGTCTGTCGGGTAGATGTCGTTTTCCGGGTCGCTTACCGGATAGGTGGCGACAAATCCCGCCAGACTCGGATATCCGGTCATGTAGCAGGACGTGGTTGGCGCCGAATCGCCAATCGGGTCGTTCGACGAGTGGGTGCGCACCGTTCCGCACAGATAAGGGTCAATGGCCAGCTTGGGTTTGTCCGGATGCTGATACCACTGATACCAGCGCGCCGCCGAAACGGTGGCCAGTGAAGTCCCGTCGGGAATCATCAGAATCAGGTTCCTGACGGGCTTGACCTGCTCCGGTTCCAGTGAGCGCGCCGGCCATACGGCGACGGGCAGCAGAAATAAAAAAAGAATTTGTCTTCTCATTGTAATGAACATTAATATATTGGTATAATATCTTCTTCAAACAGGGTGAGTTTTTCCAGACCGGTTTCCGTAACCAGAAAACTGTTTTCAATACCGACGGCCCCCACGCCGGGAATCACGAATTTCGGCTCCAGCGCAAATACCATGTTCGGTTGCAGCGTTTCTTTCGAACGGGACGCAAGCACCGGCGGCTCGTTGATTTGCAGGCCGATTCCGTGTCCGACGAATTTCGCCTGCTGACGGGTTCCCATGAAATAATCCGCCAGTCCTTCCCGCTCGACTTCGGCTATCGCCACCCCGTACAGGGCGGCACAGGATACGCCCGGTCGCGCCGTCTGCATGATTTTCTCCTGAATCACCCGCGACACCCGGTGCGCCCGGCAGGCCGGTTCGGGCAGCTTACCCACCGCAAACACGCGCGTCATATCGGTCAGGCAGGCCGTGTAATTACCCACCATATCAACCATGACCGCCATGCCTTCCTTCAATACGGTACCGTTGGCGCCAATCGGGCAGAGAGGCGTCTGTCCGCCGCCACCCAGTGCAAAATCGTATGGCGAAGGCGTTTCGGCGTTGGAGCCGGTCAGGATGCTTCCCATGAAGATGTGCATGTTCGGCCCGAACGCATGGAAGAGGCCGATTGAACCGTTCAGACGCATCCGGTATTCAATGGCGGCCTGCAGTTCGAGGTCCGTCATTCCCGGACGGAAACAGGACGTTATCTCGGAATAGGTCCTGGCATGTTGCTGTGCGGAGAGGCGGAACTGGTCGATTTCCCGGGGCGTCTTAATCATGCGCACCTGCCGCATCAGCGCGGTCGCATTGTCAATCACCGGCGAACCGAGCGCCGCCTGCAGGCGAATACATTCATTATAGGAAATCTCGTCCGTTTCGAGCAGCAGTTTCCGGGGAAGCGGCCAGCCCTGCGACGCAAAACAGTCGGCAATCTGTTCCGGCTTCCGGATAAACACAACCTGACTGTCACTGAAATCGTTCGGCCGTTTCACAAAAAAAACCGGTTCGCCTTCGGCCGGCAAGTAAAAATAGCCGCCGAACACCCGCCCGGTCATGTAATAAAGATTCACATCCGTCGTCAGCAAACATCCGTCCGCCTCCATCTGCTGCAGGGCATTCTGTACCCGTTTCCGTCTCATCGGCAAGTCTTCCGACATTCCCATATCCATCCTTTCGCTTTATTTACAAGCGCCAAAGATAGGCATTTTTTTGCGAAACGAAATACGG
>JAISEZ010000253.1 GCA_031263835.1 Tannerella sp. | reverse complement strand
AAAAACATTTCCTGACAGTTCCTACCTGTTACTGCCTGCTGTTTCTGTTTCTGTCTCCATTTCGTCCATGACTTCGAGGCAGCGGCAGGCGGCGGCGACACTGGTGACGTGTCTGATGAGGATGCTGCGTTTGTTGCCCTGTTCGCGGAGGTTGCAGAGGCGGGGATACTGCTGAATGTAGGCGATGATTTTACCGAAGGCGCGGCTCTGGTAATACGGACTTTCCGGGTCGGAGGGCAGGTACATGGCCATCAGTTCCTTCTTCAGGACAATTTTCTCGCCGCCCATCTTCCGCGCCAGCCGGCGCAGACGGACGACGCGAATCAATTCCTCGCCTTCGGCGGGGATGGTACCGAAACGGTCTTTCAGCCGGCTGACGAAAGCCGTCAGTTCCGCTTCGTCGCTGATGGCGTTCAGTTCGCGATAGATGCCGATGCGCTCGGAATCGTTCGGGATATAGGCGGGCGGAAACATCAGCGCCAGGTCGCTTTCGACGAACGTCTCCCGCACATACGCCTCGCCGTCGTCCGGCACAGCGTCGCTGTCCGGCGCAAACAGTTCGGCCAGTTCGCCCGTTTTCAGTTCATCCACCGCTTCTTCCAGGATTTTCAGGTAAGTCTCGTAGCCCAGGTCGGTGATGAATCCGCTCTGTTCGGCGCCGAGGATGTTGCCGGCGCCGCGGATGTCGAGGTCCTGCATGGCGATGTGGATACCGCTGCCCAGTTCGGCGAAGTTTTCGATGGCCTGCAGGCGGCGGCGCGATTCGGGCGTCAGCGTGGAGAGGGGCGGGGAAAGGAGGTAGCAGAAAGCCTTGCGGTTGCTGCGGCCAACCCGCCCGCGCAACTGGTGCAGCTCCGACAGGCCGAACTGATGTGCATCGTTGATGATGATGGTGTTGGCGTTCGGGATGTCCAGTCCGTTTTCGACGATGACCGTCGAAATCAGTACGTCGTATTCGTAGTTGACAAAGTCGAGAATAATCTTTTCCAGCCTGTCGGGTTCCATCTGTCCGTGTCCGATAGCGATGCGGGCGTCGGGCGCCTCGCGCCGTACCAGCTGTTCTATTTCGGGAATGCTGTGGATACGGTTGTTGATGAAGAACACCTGTCCGTTGCGGCTCATCTCGAACTCAATGGCTTCGCGGACAATATCCGGGTGAAAGCGCTGGACTTCCGTCTGAATCGGGTAGCGGTTGGGCGGCGGCGTATGGATGTTGCTCAGGTCGCGCGCACCCATGAGCGAAAACTGGAGCGTGCGCGGGATGGGCGTAGCCGTCATGGTCAGCGTGTCCACATTCGTTTTCATTCCGCGCAGCTTTTCCTTGACCGCCACGCCGAATTTCTGTTCCTCGTCGACAATCAGCAGCCCGAGGTCTCTGAAGATTACGTCCTGCCCCACCAGCCGGTGCGTGCCGATAAGGATGTTCACTTCGCCGTCGTACAGACGCTCCAGGATGCGCCGGGTATCGCGTGCGGAACGCGCCCGGCTGATGTAGTCGACGGTGCAGGGGAAATCTTTCAGCCGTTCCGAGAAGGTCTGGAAATGCTGGTAGGCGAGCACGGTGGTCGGCACCAGGATGGCGACCTGCTTGTTGTCCGCGACGGCCTTGAAGGCGGCCCGGATGGCTACCTCGGTTTTGCCGAATCCCACGTCGCCGCATATCAGCCGGTCCATCGGACGGTCGCTTTCCATGTCGGTCTTGACGTCGGCTGTCGCCTTGACCTGGTCGGGCGTGTCTTCATAGATGAAGCTGGCTTCCAGCTCGTCCTGCATGAAACTGTCCGGACTGAAGGCAAATCCCTTCTCGCGGCGGCGCCGGGCGTAGAGGCGAATCAGGTCGCGGGCAATGTCCTTGACTTTCTTCTTGGCGCGGTCTTTCATGCGTTCCCACGCGCCGCTGCCCAGCCGGTTGAGCGTGGGCGGTTCGCCGTCCCTGCCCTTGTATTTCGACAGCTTGTGCAGGGAATGGATGCTGACAAAGAGGATGTCGCTGTTCCGGTAAATCAGTTTGACGGCCTCCTGAACCCTGTCGTTCACCATGGTGCGTACCAGTCCGCCGAACTGCCCGACGCCGTGGTCGATATGCACGACATAGTCGCCCTGCGAAAACTGTTTCAGTTCCTTGAGCGAAAGCATGATTTTCCCGCTGCGCGCCTTGTCGCTTTTCAGGTTGTACTTGTGATACCGGCCGAAAATCTGATGGTCGGTGAAGACGCAGAGCCTGAGCGTATGGTCGGCGAAACCGTCGTGTACCGTCCCGTGGACGGCCGTGAAGGAGATTGAATCACCCCGGTCCTGAAAAATCGTGCGGACGCGCTCGGCCTGCTTGTCGCTGTCGCTGAGCAGATAGAGCGTGTAGCCTTCCGAAAGATAGCGGCGGAACGAATCGCTGACCAGATTGAAGTTCTTCCGGTAAAGCGGCTGCGGTTCGGTGTCGAAGGCGACGGCGGCGTCCGGCGTACCGCAGGCTTTGCTGCCGGTTTGTATCCGCCGGAACGACTGCGCCGAACGCAGAAAGTCTTCCTTGCCCACAAGCAGTTTCCGCATGGCCTCGCCCGACGGGAAAGAGGCCTCGCCGCCCTGCACGGGTTCTTCCTCCCACAGGCTGCCCACCCGTTCCACGCACCAGGCAAGGTCCTGCGTCACGATACACGTGTCTTCCGGCAGCAGGTCGAACAGCGAAATCCGGGCTTCCCCGCTCCGGCTGATTTCGGACACAATGGCCACCGACTGGAGTTTTTCCCTGGACAGCTGCGTTTCCACGTCGAACGTGCGGACGGTTTCCACTTCGTTTCCGAAGAAGTCAATCCGGTACGGATATTCGTTTGAAAAGGAAAACACGTCGATGATACTCCCGCGCATGGCATACTGGCCGGGTTCATAGACGTAGTCCGTCTGTTCGAATCCCAGCGAGTCGAACACTTCGGAAACAAACGGAACGTCGAGCTTTTCGCCGACGCTTATCTTCAACGTCTTTGCCTGAAGGTCTTCCTTCGAGAGCACCTTTTCGGCCAGCGCGTCGGGATAGGTGACGATGACGGTTCCCGGCTGCACGTTCTGCAGCGCGCCGAGCGTCTCCGTCCGCAGGATTTCACTGGCCGGGTCGATATGGCCATACTTGATGTGCCGGTGCCAGGCGGACGGGAAGAACAGCGCCGGCCTGCCGGAAAGCTGGGAGAGGTCGTTGTAGAAGTAGCCGGCTTCTTCGAGGTCGTTGAGAATACACACATACGTCTTCTTCCGCTTCCGGAGAAGCGAGGCTACCGTCATAGCCGCACCCGACCCGTTCAGCCCCTTCAGCAGGAGATTGCTGCTTTTGCCTTCGTCCAGCAGGGACGAAACGGCATTTATCTGCGGATGCGCCGCGTAAACCGTCAATAAATCGGGAAGATTCAATACCGTAAAATTTAAACCTTAAGGTGATACGAAATAATCAGGATACAACCGTTCGTTTTTCCTCGACACATGGTTTTGTGCATTTGCCGGAAGCACTGAATTTTTGAAACACGGAGACACGGAGACACAGAGGACACAAAGACATGCACTGCGGAACGCAGTATATTCTCCGTGTCTCTCTCTGTAAGGAAAGAGGCTGTACGAAGGCCACAGAGGAGGAACTTCGTTCCGTCGCTGCGCTCTCCCCTCCCTTGTGAGGAGGCAGGGGAGAGGTCTCCGTGTCCTCCGTGTCTCCGTGTTAATAATTTATTCATTATATTCAGGTGCAAAATCATGCCGTGCGCAGTATAAACGTTCCGGTTTTACAGGATTTGGTCGAAATAGGCAATGGTTTTCACCAGGCCTTCTTCCAGCGTGACCGTGGGCTGCCAGCCATTCAGCTTCTCAAAGGCCAGGAAAATATCCGGCTGCCGCTGTTTCGGGTCGTCGCTGGGCAGCGGCTTGAAAACGATGGACGACCTGGAGCGGGTCAGCCGGATGACTTCGTTCGCCAGCTGAAGCATGGAGAACTCGCCCGGATTACCGATATTCACCGGCCCGGTGAAGTCGTCGCCCGTTTTCATCATCCGTACCAGTCCTTCCACCAAATCGTCGATATACTGGAAACTCCGGGTTTGACTTCCGTCGCCGTAAATCGTGATGTTCCTGCCGGTCAAAGCCTGCACGATAAAGTTGGAGACGACGCGCCCGTCGTTCGGGTTCATGCGCGGCCCGTAGGTGTTGAATATCCGTACGATTTTGATGCGCAGGTTATGTTGGCGATGATAATCCATGAAAAGCGTTTCGGCGGCGCGTTTGCCTTCGTCGTAGCAGGAGCGCGCGCCGATGGGGTTGACGTGTCCCCAGTAGGTTTCGACCTGCGGATGGATGACGGGGTCTCCGTAAACTTCGCTGGTTGAAGCCTGCAGGATTTTGGCCTTCACCCGCTTGGCTAACCCCAGCATGTTCAGCGCGCCGTAAAAGGACGTTTTGACGGTTTTGATGGGGTTGTACTGATAATGCACCGGAGAGGCGGGACAGGCCAGGTTGTATATTTTGTCCACTTCGGCGTAGTAGGGCGTTGTGACGTCGTGTCTGACCAGTTCGAAACGGTCGTTGCCCAGCAGGTGACGGATATTATCCTTACTGCCTGTGAAATAATTGTCCAGACAAATGACGTCGCATCCTTCGTTAACCAGCCGTTCGCACAGATGAGAGCCTATAAAACCGGCGCCTCCGGTAACCAATATTCGTTCCATAATGAGTTTATATTTCAAAAGGCCAAAAAAGAGGGCAGACCGAAGTCTGCCCGGAAAGCGCCGGGAGGGACTGAATGGGGGTGAATCCCGTTCCGGGCCTTCCTTTTACTCTTTGCCTTGCATTCTATTAATCACTAATCACTAACCACTAATCACTGCTCACTTAGCATCCGCGTATGGCTTTAATTCCCGGCAGCACCTTGCCTTCAATGGCTTCGAGCAGGGCGCCGCCGCCGGTTGATACGTAGGATACGCCGTCGGCCAGTCCGAATTTGTTGACGCAGGCGACCGAATCGCCGCCGCCTACGAGCGAGAACGCGCCGTTTTTCGTAGCCTCGACGATGGCCTCGCCCACGGAACGGGAGCCGTGCGTGAAGTTTTCAAACTCAAACACGCCCGTCGGGCCATTCCAGAGAATGGTCTTCGAAGATTTAATCACTTCGGCGTAAATAGCTTCCGTCTTCGGGCCGATGTCCAGACCTTCCCATCCGTCGGGTATTTTATCCACATCGGTGCAGTCGGTTTTTGCATCGTTGCCGAAGCGGTCGGCGATTTTGGCATCGACGGCCAGTACAAGGTTGACGCCTTTCTCCCGCGCTTTGCATACCAGTTCGCCGGCCAGTTCCAGCTTGTCGTCTTCGCAAATCGAGTTGCCAATCCTGCCGCCTGCCGCTTTCGTAAACGTGTACGTCATTCCGCCGGTGATGATAAGGTTGTCCACCTTGTCGAGCAGGTTTTCGATAATCTCGATTTTGGAGGATACTTTCGAGCCACCCATGATAGCCGTAAACGGACGAACAATGTCCTTCAGTATTTTATCCACGGCGTTTATTTCCCTTTCCATCAGGAAACCGAACATCTTGTGGTCGGCGTCGAAGTAATCGGCAATCAGGGCGGTTGATGCGTGTGCGCGGTGCGCGGTGCCGAAAGCGTCGTTCACATATACGTCAGCATAGGAAGCCAGCGTTTCGGTAAATACCTTCTGGCTTTCCCTGACGTTCTTTTTAGCGGTCTTCTTTTCTTCTTCGGAAGCGTCGTCGGCCAGTCCGACCGGCTTGCCCTCTTCTTCGGCATGAAAGCGCAGATTTTCGAGCAGCAGAGCTTCACCCGGTTTCAAGGCGGCCGCCTTTTGTCTGGCTTCTTCGCCGACGCAGTCGCCGGCAAACTGTACATCGACGCCCAGCGATTTGGAAACATACGCCAGAATGTGTTTCAGCGAATACTTGCTGTTCACGACGCCCTTGGGACGTCCCAGGTGCGAAGTGATGATAACGCTTCCGCCGTCGGAAAGGATTTTTTTCAGCGTCGGGGTTCCTGCATGTATCCGCGTGCTGTCCGTAATGTTGAAATTTTCGTCGAGCGGCACGTTGAAGTCAACTCTGACAAATGCCTTTTTTCCTGCAAAATTAAAGTTGTCAATTGTTTGCATAATCATATTGTATAAAAATTATTGATACCTATCTTCCTTATTATCGGGTAATTCTCCCATACGGTGCAAATATACAA
>JAISEZ010000236.1 GCA_031263835.1 Tannerella sp. | reverse complement strand
TATCCAGCTGGGAGGAACGATTCGCAAAAATTCCGTATCGGTCATCGGCCATTACGCGGAAACCATGCTGGAAAGCCTGTCGTGCAACAAGCTGTTTATCGGCGTCGACGGGATTGACCCGGACTATGGACTGACCACCAGCGACCTGAACGAGGCCCGCATCAACCGGCAAATGATTGCCTCCGCCCGGAACATCATCGTCCTGACCGACTCGTCCAAGTTCAACAGGCGCGGATTCTGCAAAATCTGCGACATTGACTGCATTCACCATATCATCACCGATACGGACGCACCCGCCAATGTCATCAAAAATCTTCAGGAACGCAACATCAAAGTAACACTGGTATGAGAATAATCCCGAAATGTCCGTTGGAAGGTTTCCCGCTATGCGGAAAGTCTCCCGCCGGCGGCGAGAAGGTTTCCCAATGTTGGGAAAGTCTGTCGCAACGCCCGACAGGGAATCAATAAATGCGCTAATGGACATTTCGGGATAATGAGCCAATGAGAGAATGTGAGAATGTGCAAATGAATTGGCTCATTCTCACATTCTCATATTGGCTCATTCGCTTAGCAGCTGATCTGTCAATTCGTTAAATTCCTTTTTAAAGGCTTCGTAGAACAGACCGGTAGCGGGGCCGCTGTATCCGGTATGAATTTTCCGGACGGTGCCTTGCCTGTCGATGAAAATCGTGGTGGGGTAGCTCGAAAACGACTCTATCTCGGGCAAAACCCGTGCTACGGTTGCCGCGCCGACCTGCCCGGCATACAGAATCGCGTAATCGACCGCATACGTTTTCCGGAGCCGGTCGATGGCCGTTTTAGCGTATGCAAAGTCGTCCCTGCGTTCGAACGCCAGTCCGACGATTTCCACTCCCCGGTCTTTGTTAGCCTTATACCAGGGCGAAAGATAGCTTGTTTCATCCAGACAGTTCGGACACCAGCTGCCAAGTATGGAGACAATCACCACTTTCCCCCGGTAGCGCTCGTCGCCGAGCGAAACAAGGTTGCCGTCCGTATCCGGCAGGCGGAAGTGCAGTTGCCTGAAGCCGTCTTTCATGCGGGTCAGACTGTAGGCGTCATCCGGCGCAGCCTGCCCGTTGCGGACGCCTCGCAGTACTGTCCGGCCCCGCGCGGTGTAAAATGCGCCCTCGAACGTATCCCCGTCCGTGAACTGCCATTCAATCAGGTAAGGACTCTGGCCGCTGAAGGCCGAAAGCCGGACGCCCGTCTCCGTTAACGCACCTTCCAGATAGCGCAGGTCTCCGGAACGGGTCAGAATGGAGCCGGTGACCGTTCCGTTCCCGGAACGGAAAAGTCCCGTATTGCGGGTCGTGTCGTTTGCGCCGATGAAGTAAATATCCCACCTGCCGTCTACCGGAACCGTCACAGGACGGGCTACCGCTTCAAAGCGCGTCAAATTGCCCCGCTCGGCGCGAAACGGAATGCCGGTATCGTGCTCGACATAGTTTTTCGTGAAGCGTCCTTCCATGCGATTGCCCGATATGCCGGCTTTGATAACGGCATCGTAGGCCTCGATCGGAATGACTGCCGTATCGCTCTCATGACGGATGCCGGCGAGTAAAACCTTTTCTTCGCCGTTGAACAGGGTCAGCGTGGCGGAATCCGTGCCGGCATGATTCACCTCAAACAGGAACGGAGCCTGCCTGTCCTGTACGGCCAGTTCGCCCCGCCAGAGGCCGTCCTGCAGTTCTCCGCCGGAGGGGGGGCGACAGGAAAAGAATACCGGCAGGAGAAGAATTATCCATCTTTCCGCCTTCTCAAAACAGTAAACGTAATTTTGCTTCTTCATAATCTACAATCTATTTAGTGATGAGTGGTTAGTGATTAGTGATGAGTGTCAAGCGTCGGAGCCGGTCTAACCATTAACCACTAACCATTAATCACTAACCACTAATCACTGTTTTCTACTGCATTCCGAAATGGCGGAAGGCCTGTTCGATGCCGTCGTCGTCGACCGATGCGGTCGTGTAGTCGGCGGCTGCTTTCACGTGGTCGGCCGCGTTGCCCATCGCCACGCCGAGGGCGACATGCCGGAGCATGGAGATGTCGTTGCCGCCGTCGCCGAAGGCCATTGTTTCGTCGAGGTTCAGGCCGTAATATTCCAGCATCCGGTCGATACCGGTCTGCTTGCTGATGCCGCGCACGTTCATGTCGGCAAACAGCGGCATCCAGCGGCTCGCCACGCAGTGCGGAGTCACATGCTGCTCCAGATACCTCAGTTTTTCGTCGTCCACATAGGGGCAGAGCTGGAATACTTTCCTGCGGATCGTTTCCCGCGGGTCTTCCACGCGCGGGGGTGAGACGTTGACGTGCCGCGCTACCTCCCTGACCGCGTCGTTCACGAAGTTGATGGTGATGGCGTCTTCCGGCATGAAGGCTACCGGGAAAGGGTCTTTCTCCAGATGGCGCACCAGCGCTTCCAGATCTTCCTGCGGAACGGGACACGTATAAATGACGTTCCGGCGACTGGCATCGACACAGTATGCGCCGTTGTAGGTGACGTAGCCGTCGAAGGGAATCCCGTCGAGCACGTCGATCATCGGCAGCATCCGTCCCGTTGCCACAAATACCTTTACGCCGCCGGCCCGCAGCGCGTCGAGGGCGGCAAGGGTCGAGGGCGGAACGCGGTGTGTCCTGAAACTGACCAGCGTCCCGTCTATGTCGAAAAAAACAGCTTTTATCCGGTTCATCCGTTATTTGTCCTTCCTGTAGTCAAAGAATTTGATTTGTTTCCGGCTGGTCGGGGGAAACTGCTTCCGGGCAATCAGCTCGACCGGCTCGAAGATAATGTCCGGCGCTACGCGAATCTTCGAGCGGAACAGGTCTTTCATCTGCTTTACGAACGCTTCACCGTTGCTGTCGCTGCCCACGCGGATGCTGATGCTGTCCGTGCCGACCGCGTTCGTGTACACTTCCACGATGTAGTTCCTCACTTCCGGGATATTGTCCAGCACATCGTACAGCGCCGGCGGATAGAGCGTCGTTCCCTTGTACTTGATCATCTGTCCCTTGCGTCCGAGGATGGGGCCTGCGCGCAGCGAGTTGCGTCCGCAGGCGCAGGGTTCCTCGAAATGGAGGCAGAGGTCGCCCGTCTTGAAGCGAATCACCGGCATGCCTTCCACGCCCAGCGTGGTCACGGTGATTTCACCCGGCTCGCCTTCGCGGACGGGTTGATTGTTGTCGTCCAGAAACTCCACGACGGTCAGGTTGGGTTTGTGATGCGCGCCGCACTGGTGTTCACACTCCATGAAGGAGGATTGCATTTCGGTGGAGGCATAGTTGGAGTAAAGGGAAAGTTCCGGCCAGAGGGTATGGATTTTTTCTCCCAGAATACTGTATCCGTGTTCGTTGTTACGCAGGCTTTCGCCTACGCAGACGGCTTTTTTCAGCGACGAATGGCGGTAGTCGATGCCCCGCGCCGCGGCAAATTCAATCAGTTTCAGGATGAACGACGGTACGCAGACGCACACCGTCGGACGAATCCGGCGAATCAGGTTCCACTGCAGTTCCGGAATCCCGTTGCCCGAGCGGATGATGCCCGAGCCGAAACGGAAACTGCCGGTCAGACTGGCCAGTCCCGCCATGAAACAGCGGTCGTTCGTCACCATCAGTTGCAGGATGTCGCTGCTGCTGCAACCGCAAATCTGATAGGAAAGGGCTTCGCAGAGCGCCAGCCGTTTCAGGTCGGAACGGGTCAGGGCAAAGGTGACCGGCTCGCCCAGCGTGCCCGAAGTCGTCACGTAATCCAGTATGTCCGCGGGCGGCACGCAGAGAAAGTCTTCGTTGCGGAGCTGCAAATCCTGTTTGGTGGTTACGGGGAGGCGCTGCAAATCTTCCGGACGCCGGACGGTTGAAATGTCTATCTTTTCTTTCGTAAACAGTTCCCTGTAATAGGGCGACCGGACAGCGGCATATGCCAGCGTTTCCGAGAGTTTTTTCTCCTGAAAGGCCTTGATCCGGTCGGGAGGGAGATACGGGAGATCTTCACTTTTAATCATTGCTATTGACTGATTATCTTTTTTCGTTTTCAGCGGACAAAG
>JAISEZ010000177.1 GCA_031263835.1 Tannerella sp. | reverse complement strand
CCATGTATTATATACGAACATCGGTTTTCGGGGTAACTGCTCAATGCGCATGTCCGCATATTTCCGAACGAAATCCGGTACAATCGTATTCAACACAAAAGAACCGTCCAAACAGCGGTCATACGGTGCAGTGAACACCCGCGGACTTGTCCACTGTTCGCCGGGACGGAGCCACTTCCTGAACCCGTAAGGCTGTTCCGGATGCGTCAGTCCGGCCGTCATGGAACGGCCGTCCGTAAAGACCGTCGTCCGCTTGACAACGCCGACGGCTTCGTTGCCGACGGCCATTCCCCGGTTACGATTCGTATTGTGAACGATGACCAGCGGGTCGTCCCAGTTGCCCGTGTACGGCCCCAGCCACTTATACCTTGCATACTGTCGCATGACCCATGCATCCGTCGGCCCCCATTCCAGCTGCAGGGACTCGACCTCGACGGCTTCTATTTTGACATCCTGCGTCCCCCGATTCGTGAGGCGCATTGATTTGTGAATCACCGGAAGGTCGGGATACAGCAGGTAAATCAATTCAACCGCCATTCTTTTTTCAGCCTGTTCGAATGAAAGGATAACGCCTTTCCCGCCGCGTGCGTTGGCCGTGTCCCGCGACGAAATATGCTCCCATTCACTCAGTCCCGAGTATAGCGTATCGTCCATCCGCAGGGAAAATTCCGGCGACTGTTCCCGGATAAACCGGATATTGTCGGCAAGCAGGTTGTACGATTTTCCCGTGACATGGCGGTTGGTACAGTCGATTTCCCGCCGGACAAGACCGTTGTCCAGTACGACGGTTTGCGCCTGCATCGCTGTCAGCGTCAGGCATTGAACGAACAAAAGAAATGAAATGATGCGTATCATATAAAAATAGATTATGTTTTATGCGAACCGGTAGAATCGGTAGTTAGTAGTTAGTAGATAGTAGTTAGTAGGGGCGAAATGCTTTCGCCCGTTTTTCGCCCGTACAGGCGGGCAGCCGGCGGAAAAGCCGCATATCTCCATCTGCCGGGGCCATTCGATTTTGTATATGAACTGATGTATCCATTCTACTAACTACTAACTACTATCTACTAACTACTGACTACCGACTACCGATTCGCATATTTTATTTTACTTCAAAGGATGAAACGAATGTATATTTCCCGGCCTCTACGGATACAACCGCATAATCGCCCTCCATGCCTTTCCACACGACGCCGGGGACTTTCCGGATATCGACGCCGCTTTCGGTGATGCCTTCGGAACGGCGGGCGGGGATATAGACCGTAGCTGTTGCGTTGGGCGGCACCGTAACGGACAGTTCCACCTTCTTCTTTTTCCGTTCCCAGCGGCTGTCAATGCGTCCGTAGGGCGATTCGACGGAGGCTTCCGCGAAGGTAGCTTCGGAAACCACTGCGGGACGGATGATAAACGACTGATAACCCGGACGGGCAGCATCCGGCTGAATCCCGCACAGGCTCTTGACGAACCACGAAGCAATACCGGTGTAACATGTATGAATGCGGCTCGGAACGTCCACATTCCAATACTCCGGCCACGTCGTTTCGCCGCGCCGGATGAAATAGCCATAGCTCGGCTCGGTCGTTTTGGCAAGATAGCCGGCTGCCGTTGCGCCATATTCGGGATGGTCGACCAGAAAATGAAGCAGTACGGGCAATCCCGAACTCCCCATATCAAAATACGGATGAATTTCACCGAACTCCTTCCCGAAATGTTTCAGCACGGCGGGACGCAGGTTTTCGGGGGTGATTCCCGTGAGCAGCGGAAAAGCCTGATGCACCTGAAAACCGTCGGAATAGGTATTTGTTTCGGGATTGAAAAAGGTCTCGTGCACGCGGGCCTTCAATGCAGCAAGCCGGTTAGCGTACAGCGCGGCGTCGGATGAATGACCCAGCAGTTCTGCAATCTTCACCGTCGTCTCCAGATTCATGGCATATACGCAGTTGTTGAACAGAACGGCCTGCGGCGAATCGCCCCGTTCCGACCGCTGCTCCGGCGCCGCCCAGTCGCCGAGGAAACGTCCCCAGTGCTCGTTATAAGCGGTCAGTATACCGTCTTTCGTGTGTGCATGAAGAAACTCCAGCCAGCGCCGGGCCGAGGGATAGATAAGCTCCAGCACCTGTCTGTCGCCATAATGTATATAATGTTCCCAGCCGACATTCAGGCCGGCGCTGCTCCACATCACTCCACCGTAATGCCTGTTGACCTGAGGGGCCGTATGATGAATCCAGCCGTTGGGTTCCTGCACGTCTGTCCAGTCGCGCACGACCTTGGTATAGAAGTCGCCGGTGCGGAAGTTGGGCAGGCCAATCCCCCAGGCCGTCGCAAAGGCCACTTCGCCGTATCCCTGCCGTTCACGGTGCGGGCAGTCGGCCGTGAAACCTTCGGTCGTATTGGCAAGAAATGTCCATAAGTCCATTTCGTAAATCTGATTAAACAGACGGTTGGAGGAGGTAAAGTTTCCCGTGCGCCGGAGCGCCGTAGAAAGTGCGTAACCGGTAATCTCTTCCGGGCGGGGAGGCCGTTTCAGGCCCTCAACGGTGACGTAGCGTCCCGCCATATAATTGAAGCGGTTGCAAAAGCGCTCACCGGCTGCGCCGGAAGCAATATAGATGTTCTGCTGATTAAAATTCATTGTTTGCTGCGGCTCGTTGGAGACTTTGAGAATCACCGTATCGCCGGCTGACAGGCCACTCATTTCGAGGTCGACCCAGCCGGTGAAATTCCGTCCCAAATCAATCCGGTAAGGCCCGTCGCCCGTGATTTGTAACGGCTTGAGCGTGTCGATAACGCGCGTCGGGTCGATGGTATGCGCACACAATTCCGCCGGAAAATCCACGTATTTCGGATGCGCCCACGATGTGTCATCGAAATCCTTCCGATTCCAGCCGGGAACGTATGCACGGGCATCTATCCGTTCGCCGGCGTTATGGTCAAAGCTCATGATGGCGTAGAGGTTTTCGCTGTTGCTGACGGCACACCGCCAGTCATTATCGGAAGAGACCCTGAATGTTTTGCCGTCGAGGGTTTCGCTGTCAAGCTGCACCCGCAGACAGGAAGGCAGATTGAAAAATTCAAAATTCGCCCATCCCGGCGCCTGCCACAGGGCAATGACGTTTTCGCCGGCCTCCAGCAGGTGCGAGAGGTCATACGTGACATACATTACTCTTTTGGAAAGGCGTGTCAGCGCCGGCGCCAGCACACGCTCATCCGCTTTCCGGCCGTTCACGTACAGTTCATGATAGCCGGCGGAAGCCACGTGGATAAACGCGGAACGCACCGGCGCCGGAAGACTGAATTTCTTCCGAAACCAGATATGCTTTCCTTCCGGTGCATCGGAATGCCGTATCCACCACGAGCCGCGCCAGCCGTCTGCATGTAGCAGCCCGGTCACAAAACAGGCCGGTTCGCTCCATGCGGAAGGCGCGCCGTTTTTATCATACACCTGTACTTTCCAGTAATATTTCCGGCTGGAAAACAGTTCTTGCCCGCCAAACGGAACCAGTACGGACTGTGCGGACACAACTCTGTCACTGTCCCAGACGTCAGCCTGTTCCCGCGACAGCCGTATGGAATCGCTCGCCACAAGTATCCGGTAAGCCGTCTGTTTTTGCCCGCGAACACAGTCCGAATCGGAAAGCGTCCAGCTGAACCGCGGCGTTTCCGTATCGACGCCCAGCGGATTTGTCCGGTATTCGCACAGCAAATCAGCCGGCGTTACGCGACTTTCGGCAACATTATTCATTTCATCTGCATACGCAGAAAGTGTGCCCAGTAAAAGACACAACCATGCAATCGTTCTCATAAGTGTAATAAAAAAAATTAATCAAAAACCGCACAAAGCTACAAATACAGGCGGATATATACAAGAAAACGGAAACAAAAATAGTGGTTAGTGATTAGTGATTAATGATTAGTGATTAATGCCGCCGTCTCCGCCGCCCGTCCTTGCGAGCGCAGCGAAGCAATCCAGACAAACAGCGTGGCTTGCTGGACTGCTTCGTTCCTCGCAGTGACGGGCGGCGGGGCTGCGGTGTTTTTCCATACGGTCTATTCCTGTGTTCGGGATTGCCGAAAACACCGCCGCCGTAGAGACGCAATGCATCGCGTCTCAATCCGCGTCGCGTCCCGGTAAAAAAAACAGTTAGTAGATAATAGCGGGCAGGTTCGTCGTGCGGCTGCTCCCGGAGGGAGCGTATCTAGCTAGGCAGTATCCTCAGGATACTGTAATAGAAGCCGTAAACACATCCCTCTGCCTGCATCGCAGGCAAACAAAACTGCCCTGCCCGGGTTTGCCTGCAATGGTGGAGACACAATGTAGAGACGCGATGCATCGCGTCTCTACGGCATCGCATTTCTGCAAAAAAAAAAAGACCAAACCTCTTCATTTAATGATTAACGGTTAATGATTAATGGTTAGTGAGAAAACCCGTTCCCGATGCTAACCATTAACCATTAACCACTAACCACTAATTATTTACGTTTTCTGTTTCGGTTTCCGTTTGAATACAACGTATTTCATTCTTGACATCAGGCGTTTCGATGTTTTGAAGACCACCTTTTTCACGCGGATGGATTCGGCGCGAATATCGTACTCATCCTGTGCCGGGCGGATAGCCTCGGCGCTCAGGGAAAACGTGCCGAAATCATCCAGACAAACATTGTTTCCATCACTCAGTTGATCGATAATTTCGCTGATTAGCAACCGCCCGGCGCTTTCCAGTTCAAAGACGTTGAACGTCGTACCTGCGGCCGCCAGCTCGCATAGCTCCCGTAACGAAACGGTTTTCTTTCTGATGATGCGCGGAAACAACCCCCGCTTCCTGCTCCCTTCCGGATTCAGATTGTCCGTCAGTCCGTCCAGTCGATAATAAATGCTCATACTGTCCCTTTCTTTTATATCATTCCATACTGTCTATTAGTCTGTTTCACAGTAGAAATTAATCCATACTTCACTTTCTATCACAAATGAGACGCAGGTCTCACCCAATCAAGACCTGCATCTCACGCTAATGAGATGCAGGTCACAAAATTAAATGTTCACCTGCAATTTACCAAATCCTGCCGTTACTTTAACTAAAAGGCAGTGTCCGCCATGTTAAACGGTACGGTAGGATCTTTGATGCCCATACTTCGAAATTGAAAGTCGAAA
>JAISEZ010000174.1 GCA_031263835.1 Tannerella sp. | reverse complement strand
TTGTTGGCGCGCAGTTTCTTCCGCAGCAGGTTGACGGCAATCCGTCCGATGCCGATGGCGGCGCTCAGTACGGGACTGGCAGCCGTCAGCGCGATGTTAACGGCATTGAGCAGCGCCTTGAACTCGTCGCTGTCGAGCAGCACATCGACATCGACCGTCAGCGAACGGACGTCTTCGTCCGATTCAATCACCCACAGTTGCAGCTGGAGGGTGTCGGGAATGGTTTCGCTCTGATAGATTACCAGCCCCGCATCACCGAACGTCAAATCCTGATTGTCTTTGACGCCGTTGATTTCGAGAAAGGCGCTCTGACTGAAGCGGTCGATTTCCGCGGCTACCCGCTGTTGCAGCAGTTCGCGCCGCGCACGGTCGTCGGGCAGCCCGGCCAGGTCGCCCAGCGTCAGTTCGGACGGCTGGCCCGGTCCGGCATAACCGGTAACATAACTGTAGATACGCATTTCTGCGCGGTTGAACAGCCCGAGGAACCCCTCGCGGTTGTCAAATACCCTGATTCTGTTTATTCTTACGTAAAACACGATAAATAGTGATTAATGATTAGTGATTAGTGATTAATGCGAATCGGTAGATTGAAGGGGCGAAACACTTTCGCCCGCTTTTCGCCCGTACAGGCGGGCAGTTGGCAATGGAGACCGCCGTATGGATAAAACGCCACGCGGAGACGCAGGGACGCGCGTCACGGATTGCGAGGGTCGCTACCGTTTTTCTGCAGTCGTGTCGCGGCTCCGGACGTCCACCTTTATGATGCCCCGCACCCGGTCGCGTAGCGGCCGGTTTTTGCCCCGCAACACCCCGAAAAACACTGAAAAATGATTTTTGAAAAGCCTGTAAGTGGCTGATTATCTTATGCGCGCGGGCGCGCGAGCGACGGTGGCAGAGAGAGAGAGAGAGAGAGATAAGAATATTGCGGCTATTTTCCAACTCTAAGTCGTTAAATAACTGTAAACCGTTGCCATATTTTAATCCCCTGTCGTACATTTCTTTACCTCCGCATATTTTGGCGGCAAATGTAAGCATGTTTTCCATATAAACATCCAAATTTGTTCATTTTCTTCCCATAAAAAAACATAAAAGAAAAAAGAACGCTGAAAAACAGGGGATTAGTGGTTAGTGGTTAGTGGTTAGTGGTTAATGGTTAGTGGATAACGGCCGGTGTCATCAACTTAAGGGCTGAAATGCTGAACAGCTGCTCCCGGAGGGAGCATATATAGCTAGGCAGTATCCTCAGGATACTGTAAACGGTAGCCATCCGCATAACCCCTGCCTGCATCGCAGGCAAACAGGGCCTTGCCGGTTCCGGAAAACCTGCCGGCCTGATTGGGTTTGCCTGCGATGCAGGCAGAGGGATGTGTGTTACGGCTTTTGTTACAGTATCCTGAGGATACTGCCTAGCCAGGTACGCTCTCTCCGAGAGCAGCCGTACGGCATTCCAGCCCTTAAGTTGATGACACCGGCCGTTATCCACTAACCACTAACCATTAATCACTGTTTCCGGTTATTTCGCGGAAGATTTTTTCGGCTACGCCGCTATTTTGCTGCACGTAGTCGCCTGCGATGCGACCTGCGTCCCGGCAGGAGTCCGGACGGGTATGCCATTCGTTGAGCAGGGTAGCCAGTGCGGTTCCGTCCGTCACGCAGAAGCCGCCGCCGGCTGCGATCAGCTCTTTCGCTTCGCGGAATTTCCGGTAATGAGGGCCGAATATCACCGGTATACCGTACACGGCCGCCTCCAGCGTGTTGTGGATGCCCTTCCCGAAGCCGCCGCCGATATAGGCCATCCGGCCATACCGGTAGATGGAGGAAAGCATACCGAAACTGTCTATAATCAGGCAATCTTTGTCCGAAACGGACTGGTCGTTCGTTTCCGAGAGGCGGATGGAAGGACGGCTGAGCCTGGTTTCAATGTCCATCAGGTGCGTGCGGTGAATCTCGTGAGGCGCGATGATGAGTTTAATCTCCGGGTGCGCATTGAAGTAGGACAGGAGTATGTCCTCGTCCTGCGGCCAGGTGCTGCCGGCCACCAGCACCGGACGGCCGTCGCCGGCAAACTGCCCGACCACCGGCAGCAGCCGTGCCTGATGCTGTACGGCCAGCACACGGTCGAACCGCGTATCGCCGCAGACGCTCACGTTCGTAATGCCGTGTTCGGCCAGCAGACGCTCCGACTCCCCGTTCTGCACAAACAGGCGGTCAAAACAGTACAGCGCCTGCAGGTACCATTTGCCGTAGGGTTTGAAAAAAATCTGTTCGGGGCGGAATACGGCGGAAATCAGGTAGGTCGGGATGCGGCGGCGTTTCAGTTCGGTGAGGTAGTTCAGCCAGAACTCGTACTTGATGAAGACGGCCATCGCGGGCTGCGCCAGACTGAGGAACTTCTTCACCTTGTAGGGCGTGTCGAAGGGCAGGTAGCAGATGACGTCCGCGCCGTCGTAGTTCTTGCGCACTTCGTAGCCCGAGGGCGAAAAAAACGTCAGCAGGATTTTATACTCCGGACGGCGCGCCTTCAGCAGTTCCATCAGCGGCCGCCCCTGCTCGAACTCGCCCAGCGAGGCGGCGTGAAACCAGATGTACCGGGCGTTGCGGTCGATTTCCGTGCGCAGGAGGCCGTTCGTATGCCACTGTCCCAGGCGCGTCAGGCGCGCCTTGCGCAGGAACAGCGAGGCCACCTCCGTCGCGAAGGCGTACATGTGCAGCGCAAAGGTGTACAGGATGTTCATGTCTTATTTCAAAACCTCGACTGCCCGTTGAATTCGCCGGATGGATTCCTCTTTTCCGAGGGCTTCGGTGATATGGAAAATCTGCGGCCCGATGCCTTCGCCCACCAGCGCCAGCCGGACGGCGTTCATGATGTTGCCCAGGTGATAGCCTTTCCGGGCAATCCAGGCTTTCACCTCCTCTTCCGTCCCTTCCACGTCGAACGGTTCGCGTTCGCGCAGGACATCGACCAGTTCCGACAGCTGCGCCGCGCTGTCTTCCTTCCACCGCTTGGCGCGCGTCTTTTCGTCGTACTTCTCCGGCGCGACAAAGAAATAACAGGTCTGCGCCCACAGGTCGGGCACGAAATCGACGCGCTCCTTCATCATCCCGACAATCTTCTCCACGTATGCCGGGTCAGCCGCCGCGACGCCGTGACCTTCCAGCACGGGCATGAACAGGGCGGCGATGTCGCGGTTGTCGCGCTGCTGGATATACTGGCGGTTGAACCACTTGCCCTTTTCACAGTCAAACTTCGCGCCGCTCCGGCTGCACCGGCTCAGGTCGAAGCTGTCAATCAGCTCCTGCACCGTCATCACTTCCCGGTCGTCGCCCGGATTCCAGCCCAGCAGCGCCAGAAAGTTCACGACCGCTTCGGGCAGGTAGCCGCTCTCGCGGTAGCCGGACGAGATTTCGCCGCTTTTGGGGTCGCGCCATTCGAGCGGGAAGACGGGGAATCCCAGCCGGTCGCCGTCGCGCTTGCTCAGCTTGCCGCCGCCTTCGGGCTTCAGCAGCAGGGGCAGATGTGCGAAGGCCGGCATCGTGTCCGCCCATCCCAGGCTGCGGTACAGCAGGACGTGCAGCGGGGCGCTCGACAGCCATTCCTCGCCGCGGATGACGTGCGTAATCTTCATCAGCCGGTCGTCCACGACGTTGGCCAGGTGGTAGGTGGGCAATCCGTCGGAGGACTTGAAGAGCACCTTGTCGTCGATGACGGAGGAATGGAAGACGACTTCGCCGCGAATCAGGTCGTTCACGCGGATGTCTTCACCGGGTTCGAGCCTGATGCGCACGACATACGGATGTCCCGCCTCCGTCAGCGCTTTCACCTCGCCGGCCGGCAGGGTGAGCGAATTGCGCATCTGCATGCGCGTCGAGGCGTCGTACTGGAAGTTGGGGATTTCCCTGCGCCGGGCCTCCAGTTCCGCCGGCGTGTCGAAGGCGAGGTAAGCCCGACCGGCCTCCAGCAGCCGGTCAACGTATTTCCGGTACATGTCTTTCCGCTCGCTCTGGCGGTAGGGGCCGCAGGCGCCGCCGTAGCCGGGGCCTTCGTCGAAGGGAATCCCCAGCCACCGGAACGAGGCTGTGATGTATTCTTCGGCGCCGGGCACGAATCGCTGCGAGTCCGTATCTTCTATCCGGAGAATTATCTCGCCGCCATGCTGTCTGGCAAACAGGTAATTGTACAGCGCCGTACGGACGCCGCCGATGTGCAGCGGGCCGGTCGGACTGGGAGCAAAACGCACTCTAACCATATCAGTATCTTATTTATTTATGCGAACCGGTAGAATCAGTAGTTAGTAGAATAAAGATTACCCTGCGGCGAATCTACTAACTACTATCTACTAACTACTTACCCGCATTATTTCCAACTTGAATTGTCCAATGATTCAAAAATTTGCCTGAATCCGGCGCAAAAATACTACTTTTTTTTCCTTCCGTGCTTTTTTTTGCGTACATTTCGCCCCGAAAACAAAAAGAGAAAGTCTTAATCAGTAAACGGCATATAAACCTGTTGTAATTATGAAATTGAAGAAATCAACCATTCGGGCCATTGTCTATTTCGGCACAACGGCGCTATTGATAGCTTATTTTTTCCCGCGCGAGGTGAAATTCCGCTATCAGTTTTACGAGGGAAAACCCTGGCGATATGATTTGCTCATGGCGCCCGACGACTTCCCCATCTACAAAACCGACGAGGAGGTGAAGGCGGAAAAGGACAGTATCCGGCGCCGCTTCGAACCGTATTACCGCATGAATCCGGACGTGAAGACGGAACAGCTTGAAAAGCTGCGCACCGGCTACCCGGATGCGCTTCAGGGGCGGACAAAGGAGGCGCCTTACCTGAAATACATCGAAAACCGGCTGAGCCGGCTCTATGAAGACGGCATCCTGCCGGTTCAGCAGCTGGAAGACCTGAAAAGGGAAAATCGCAAGTGGGTGTATGTGTTGAAAAACAATGAAGCCCGACTGCGGAATACAGCCGGCTTCCATACGCCCAAATCGGCCTGCGACCGGATACTGGACGACCTGCCCGAATCGCTGGCAGCGGTTGCGCCGGCATCCTTTTACGTCGGCGACTACCTGACCGACAACCTGACCGAAGACAGGGAGACGTCCGAAAAAATGCTGAACGAGCAGTTGAAGAACGTGGCCCTTTCGAGCGGCATGGTACAGGCCGGCGAACGGATCGTTGACCGCGGCGAGGTGGTGGATCACCAGACATATAACATGCTCCGCTCGCTCAAGATTGTGCACGAATCCAAATCCGCCGGCAACCGCCAGCTTATCTGGATCGGACAGCTTGTCCTGATTTTCGGCATCCTTTTTTGCTGCGGGCTTTACATGGCCACCTTCTGTCCGGAAATATTCTTCCGTCAGCGGAACCTGCTTTTCACGCTGCTTTGCATGCTCGCCTGCTGCCTCCTGTCCGAAATCTTCGTCAGGCATGACATGTTCGACCTGTATATCCTGCCCTTTGCGATTGTGCCCATTGTGGTACGGACGTTTTTCAACTCGCACACGGCGCTGTTCACGCACCTGATTACGGTGCTGCTGTGTTCGCTGCTGGCGCCCTTCCCGCACGAGTTCCTGCTCCTGCAGATACTGGCCGGCGTGGTGGTTATCTTCAGCCTGAAGGAACTGACGCAGCGTTCGCAGCTGGTACGGTGTTCGATTTATGTCTTTGCAACCTATGCGCTGGGATATCTCAGCCTGTCGCTTTACCAGGAAGGCGACCTGGGCAAAATCCGCTGGATCATGTTCCTGTTCTTCGGCATCAACCTGATTCTGCTGCTCTTCTCGTACACCCTGATTTACATCGTTGAAAAGCTGTTCGGATACACTTCGCCCATCACGCTGATCGAACTGTCGAACATCAATACGCCGATACTGAAAAAGCTTTCGGAGACGTGTCCGGGTACGTTTCAACATTCCCTTCAGGTTTCGATTCTGGCCTCCGCCGCCGGTTCGGAAATCGGCGCCGACACGCAGCTGATCCGTACCGGCGCCCTGTATCACGACATCGGGAAGATGACTCATCCGGCGCTCTTTACCGAAAACCAGAAAGGAGGCGTCAATCCGCATCAGGACATGCCCTTTGAAAAAAGCGCCCAGCTGATTATCAATCACGTGACGGAGGGCGTCAGGATTGCCGAAAAGGCTTCGCTGCCCAAGTCCGTGATCGACTTCATCCGTACGCACCACGGCACGGGAAAAACAAAGTATTTCTACAATTCCTTCCGGAATGCCTTTCCGGATGCGCCGGTGGACGAAAAGCTGTTCACCTACCCCGGCCCGAATCCCTTCTCGAAAGAGACGGCTATCCTGATGATGGCCGATTCGGTGGAGGCGGCTTCGCGCAGCCTGAGCGAATACACGGAAGAGAAGCTCCGGGCGCAGGTCGACAAGCTGATTGACAGCCAGCTGACAGACGGCTTGCTGAAGAATGCACCGCTGACTTTCCGCGAAATCGAGGTGATCAAGGATTCGTTTGTGGAGAAACTCAAAACCATGTATCATACACGCATCAGCTACCCCGATCTGGCAACAGCAAAACAATGATTAGTGGTTAACGGTTAACGGTTAATGGTTAATGAGTAATGATGCGAATCATATCTCCATACCGGGATAGGGATACGGATCGACAGGCCGCCGTTGGGCTCGCCGTTGACGTCCGTCACCGTACCGGAAATCTTTTTCCCGGCTTGCTGTGCGACGGTTTCGCCGGCTGAAGAGACGGATGTCGCTTCCGCTTTCGCCGTCATGCACGAAAGGCACAGCAACAGCAAAGCAACAAGTTTCAGACGTCCCGGCGTTCTTTTGCGGACGGAAGAAGACAGATCTTCCGTTCCGAAATTTCGAATAATTGATTTCTTTGTCATATAATACATAATTTAATAATTGAATTTGTTGTTGGAAAAAAAACATGCTTTGCGCGGAACAGCCTTATACATTAATATTGTAAATACATGCATAAAATCCTGCCGCGTCAGGCAAAAATATACTGCACGCCGCATGGTGCCGTACATTGACCCAACAGTCATTTTCGCCGAAACCCTTGAATCTTTGAATCTTTGAATAATTGAATCTTTATATCCATGCTGTACGCGGTATACCTCCCCGCAGCAGGCGGATTCCCGAAGGAAAGCGACCGGAACGGGGGAAAAGCCACTTCATGCGCGGCGCAGTTTTCAGGGTGGACGCGGTTTCATGGCATGACGTGGTTTGATATGCAGTCCGGCTGGAGCTACAAAAAATTTAATAAAAAAAGCCGCAATATATTTAACATATACAGCGGCATGAGGTAAAAAAGAACAGATATTTATGCGTAAGTATATGAAACAGAGGGATTTACCCCCCCCCCTGACCATGCACACATATGAACGATAAGGGATGGAATCGCAACAAAATTTTGCACTTGCATAGCAAAAGAACCTGATGTCATATCCATATTTCTCATTTTCATGTTTAAAATTTCTTTCGACATTTATTCAACGTGTGCAAATATCATCCATATCTTTTAAATGACCAAAGATAAATTCGACTTTAACATTCGGCAGACGAAAAACGGTATTCGGTACTCAGTGGCTAACCACTAATCTACCCGTCCCGTCGGGGACAACAGGCCGGTAGAAACAGGCCATCCCCCGGTGTACCGTCCCGGCGGGACGGAATGTGCCGCCGAAAATCCGCATTCCGTCCCGGACGGGGCGGGCAGGGGATGTGAGACGCATATTTTCTACCGGCAGATTGTCCCGAACGGGACACCGAAAGTGCTCATTACTAACCGTTAACCACTAACCACTAACCGCTAATCATTAACCGTTAACCACTCTTCTTTTTCGATTCATACACCGTTCTCTTAATCTTTACGTTTTTTTAACTGATGGAATTCTTTTATATTTCGGGAAACACCTACTTTTGATGCGAATTTAAAAGTTACGACCCTGTGCCGAACATGATTATTCAAAACACTGAAAAAGTGTACAGATATATTAATGGCAGGGGGGGGGGGAAATGCCTGTTACACAGTAATTTAGAGCTGATCCGCACCTTCCGGGATCGTTTTGCGTGTTATTTCCTGAATTTTTTCTTATGCACCGGATTCGGCGTTTGCGCCGAACTGTCGGGCACATGGCCCCAATCATCGGGCACATGTGCCCAGTCATTGGGCACGTGTGTCCAGCCATCGGGCACGTGTGCCCAGCCATCGGGCACATGTGCCCAGTCGTCGGGCACGTGTGCCCAGCCATCGGGCACGTGTGCCCAGTCGTTGGGCACATGTGCCCAACTGTCGGGCACACGTGCCCGATTATCGTGCCGTCACTTATCCGAAAGAATAATAAATATCATAATATCAACCATTTAAAAACAAAAATCATGAGTAGAAGACGTTATTTACCCCGTAACATTGTAAAGTTAATCGAATGGGCCACCCGGTTTTTCGCGTATTTAAACCTTAATTACACCCGGTGGAAAGTGGACGAAAGCCTGGTCAGCGAAGTGGCTGCCAAGTTTACCGCAATGCAGGCGGCTTACAACACCTACAGCAAGCCGGAAACCCGGTCAACGATGTATCACGACGCGATGATGGAAAAGAAGAAAATTTTCGTCGCCGCCGTCCAGACGCTGGCGCAGTATCTGGCCCATAACCCCTACCTCGAACCGCAGGACTTCGACGGGCTGGACATCAACCGGCCCAATCCGGGGCCGCATCCCAAGCATCCGCGGATCATAACCTCGCCCAAGACGCGCTTTGAGGTCGGCGAAGAACATGGCTGGGTTCGTATGCACTTCTGGGACGAAATGAGCGACGGGTCGAAGGCCAAACCCTTCGGCTCGCAGGGCGCCGAAATCAAGTGGATGGTTTGCAAGCCCGGCGAGGTGCCCAAGCTGGTCGAAGAAATGACCGGCACCACCTTCTCCACCCGCACGCCTTACCTTTTCGAATTCACCGACCGGGAGTCGGCCCTGATTCTCTGTGTCACCCTGCGCTGGGAAAATACCCGCGGCGAAAAAGGCCCCTGGTCGCATATCGAAACCGTCGTCATTCCGTAGGAGTGGAAAATTGAATGTTGAACGTTGAAAATTAAGAACGATTCCGTGAAACAGATTTTTAATGAACAGAGGAGCAGCCGGGCGCAAACGGGCGCCCGCTGCCGCCGCGAAACAGCAACTCTGCGGAACGCCGGAGGGCGTCCGACACGGATAA
>JAISEZ010000149.1 GCA_031263835.1 Tannerella sp. | reverse complement strand
AATTTAACAGGCTGTTACCAGGGAAGGTAACAGCCTGTTACCAGGTAAGGTAACAGCCTGTTACCAGAGAAGGTAACAGCCTGTTACCAGAGAAGGTAACAGCCTGTTACCGGAAAAGGTAACAGCCTGTTACCGGAAAAGAGAATAGCCTGTTCCCGGAGAAAGGAACGGCCTGTTCCAGGCATTACCCGACCGTCAGAGGCGAAGCATAAGCGATCGTCCGCGCTTTCTGCAGCAGGTGTTTGCCGCCGGCATAGCGCGTAACGATTACCGGCCGGTTGCCCTTTCCGGCGGAAGGGAGCATGCTGTCGATAGATACTGTATTAGTAAGTAAATGAGCAAATGTGAGAATGAGAGAATGTGAAAATGAATTGTCTCATTCTCACATTCTCTCACTGGCTCATTGTTTTCAGTATGCTTCGCGGTATTTGCCGCTTTCCCTGTCTTCGAGGATATTCAGGTAGCTTTTATAGCGTGATTCGCTGATACAGTGTGCGTCGAGCGCTTTCAGGACGGCGCACCCCGGCTCGTGGCGATGCGTGCAGTTGTGAAACCGGCAGTCTGCCGAATACCGGAATATCTCCGGAAAATAATGCGCTATTTCCGCGCCTTCCATTTCGATGGTTCCAAACCCCTTGATTCCCGGCGTGTCGATAATGTAACCGCCTCCCCGGAGCGGTATCATCTCCGAGAAGGTGGTTGTGTGCGTGCCCTTTTTGTGATATTCCGAAATGGCGTTTGTGCGGAGATTCGCTTCCGGAAGTATCCGGTTGATGATGGTCGATTTGCCGACGCCCGAATGTCCGGACAGCAGGGTCACTTTGTTTGCCAGCAACGCTTGCAGGGCGTCCATTCCCTCGCCGGTCAGGGCGCAAATCGAGGAACACGGGTAACCGATTGTCAGATAGAGCTGCATAAGCGCTTCCAGGTATTCGACGTCCGCTTCGTCATAGCGGTCGATCTTGTTGAACACCAGATGAACCGGAATACGGTATGCCTCGGCCGTCGCCAGAAAGCGGTCGATAAACACGGTCGTTGTTTTCGGATAGTTCACGGTCACGACCAGCATGGCCAGGTCTATGTTGGCCGCCAGGATATGCGCCTGTTTGGAGAGGTTGGAAGCTTTGCGAATCATGTAGTTCCGGCGTGCTTCGATGGCGGTGATAAAGGCGGTGCCCTCGCTGTTTATCTCAATCTGCACCCGGTCGCCGATCGCTACCGGGTTGGTATTCCGGATGGCTTTCAGGCGGAAGTTTCCCCTGATTTTGGATTCGACCAGCCGCCCGTCGTCTGTCCGTACGGAATACCAGCTACCGGTGTTTTTAATCACAAGCCCCTGCATACGCGCCTCCTATACCGTCAGGATTTCCTTTTCCTTGGCGGCGTAGAGTTCGTCGATTTTCCGGATATACCGGTCATGACTTTTCTGCATGGCGGCTTCGGCATCTTTGGCCACGTCTTCGGGCACGCCGTCCTTCACGCTCTTTTTCAGTGTGTCGATGGCGTCGCGACGCGCATTGCGGATACTGATTTTCGCGCTTTCCGCTTCATGTTTGGCCTGTTTGGCCAGCGTGCGGCGACGCTCTTCCGTCAGCGGAGGTATTCCCAGACGGATCACTTCGCCGTTGTTTTCCGGCGTAATACCCACATCGGAATTGAGAATAGCCTTCTCAATGTCCTTGATCAGCGGTTTTTCCCAGGGCGTAATCAGCAGGGTCTTGGCATCCGGCGTACTGATCGAAGCCACGTTCGTGAGTGGCGTCGTGTCGCCGTAATAAGGCACCCTGATGCCATCCAGAATCTTCGGATTGGCTTTTCCTGCACGGATACGCGCCAAATCTTCGTCTAAAAAGGCAATGGTATTCGCCATCTTCTCTTCGGCTTTTTCCAAAACCGGTTTAATATCAATCATCATTCCGTTGTTTTTTAGTTGTACTTTTTTTTTGTAACAAAAGTAGGCCTTTTTCTTATTCCGGCCAAATTTCCTTCACGGCGGCCAATTCTTTTGGGGAGGGCGCCATCTCCCCCCGGCCCGACGGGAGACGCGCCCCAGTCAGTACTTCATGCGGCGTAATTCCATAAGCGTGAACAAAAGCACGCAGATGACACAGATTAGACAGATTTTCGCAGATAAATAGATGTATTTTTCAGTATTCCAATAATCAATAGATTATAATCTGTGTTTATCCGGTCAATCTGTGTTATCTGTGTGCTGAAACACTTTTGAGACAGCCTTGATGCGACCCTCTGAATTGCATCCTGATTCATTCTCTCATTCTCTCATTCTCACATTTTGCGTTTATGTTCCGCATATCCCGGCGAAGGGGCAGTAGCCGCAGGTTTTGGAGAGCGGCGCACGGGTAAAGGGGATGTCCGGATGGAAAAGGCTGTCCAGGCAAGTCCGCAAACTGTCCTCGAACGCTTGACGGTACACCGTGAAATCCGTCACCTGCTCCTTCTCCCTGCCGGCGTAGATGGCCGGATTAAATTCGCCGAAAAGGTCGCGCATGTAGTAAACGGTCGGCTGAACCGGTACGATGCCCTCCGTTTCGCCGTACATCCAGGCATAGGTGAAAACCTGCATGATTGCCGGCTGACGCTTTTCGTCCGCCGGGTCGAAAAGGCTCTCGAGTGTCCTGAAGTCGAGCGATTTCTTCACGCCCGTCTTGTAATCTACAATCCGTACCGTTCCGCCGACTTCGTCCAGCCGGTCGATGAAGCCTTTCAGACGTACCGCCTGTCCGCCGGCGAGCGTGAAGAGCGTCTGCATCCTTTTTTCCGACCGGAGGTAGCGGAAGGGCGTCAGCCGGCGGTCGCGCTCCAGTATTTTCAGGACATACTTGCGTATCAGCTCTCCGGTCAGGTAGTGCTGTCCGCTGAGTGGCCGTATCTTCTCCGAATGGAAAAACAGTTCCGCAAACGCGCGGTGAATCAGGCCGGTCAAACGGGTTTCTCCGGCGGCCGATTTCAGCAGGTCGGCCGTCACCGTCGCCCCGCAGAATGGCTCGTACAGCCATTCAATCACCCGGTGCAGGATGCTCCCGAACAGGCTGTTTTCGACGCGCTCCGATACTTCCTCCTCCTCGCCGAGTCCCTCGATGGCGGAAAAGTAGAACTTCAGCGGACAGTCCAGCCAGGTATTGACCGTGCTGGCGGAAAGGGCTTTTGTACCGCCCTGCAGGTAGGCGGACAGCCTGTGCAGCACGTCCTCCGTTTTTTCGACCTGCAGCGCCTGCGTTCGCGGCAGCAGCACGGGATAGACGGTCAGCTTCTCGCGCACGGGCACGCCGTAGTGATATTTCAGCTGGTGCACGAAACGGCTGACTTCGCCCGTCTGCAGCCCTTCCGTACGGGTGTCGTACAGGAGGGTGACACGTTTGGCGCGGGCTATCAGGCGGTAGAAATGGTAGGCCCGGAGGCTGTCCTGATGCTCCTGGGCGGGCAGCCCGAAGCCGCGTCGCAGGTTGAAGGGGATGAAGGTGTTGAGCGCCGGCCTTGCCGGAAACACGCCTTCGTTGACGGAGAGGATAATCAGGCGGTCGAAGTCCAGCACGCGCGTTTCGAGTACGCCCATCACCTGCAGGCCGGACAGCGGCTCGCCCTGAAAGGGAATCGTAACCGTATCCGCGACGCGCTTGAGGAGGCTGGAATACGTCTCCGCCGACATGCGGATGCCGGCTTCCGCAATCAGTTCCTTCATCCGGTTGACGGTCGTGAAGTAGTGGAAGACAAACTCCTGGTCCAGTTCGTCCATGCACGCGGGAGCGTCTTCTTCCCTTTCGGGGCGAAGGGCGGTGATTGTCCGGTTCAGTTCCCGCAGGATGGCCATCAGGTAGTCCGAAAGCGCTCCGGCGTCGCTGACGGGCGTGAAGAGCAGGGCCAGCAGCGGCGCACGGTTCATTTCCGCCGCCGTCACATATATCCTGTTACAGGCCCTCATTTCCCGGATTAATTCCGTGACCGCCCCGCGACAGGCCGACATCACATACGGATGGTTCAGCACGGCAAGCGTCTCGCGGTGATTGAAACACAGGCCATCGTCCGTGCGCCGCAGGTTCTTCTGCAGCGCCAGCGCCAGTTCCATCAGCGCGGCCACGGGCGTGCCGGTCAGGGGATAACCCAGCGTCACGTTGATACGCACAATCTCTTCCGGGATGGCGTTCAGCGCCGGAATCAGCAGCTTTTCATCGGGCAGGACGACGGCTGTCCGCAGGGCTTCGTCGGCGTCGATTTGCGGACGGCCGCCCAGCATTTCCTTCAGCAGGGGATAGATGTGCTTGGCCTGCCCGATGCGCGACGGAATCCCGATGAGTTCCATTTCGGGCACGGTTTGCTCTTCCTCCGGCAGGGTCAGTTCCGAAGGAAAGCGTTTCAGGTTGTCGCGGACAAACAGGGAGGCTTTGTTGTCGGGGTCTGTCACCATCGCCGAACGGTAGTCCCAGTAAAAGTCGGCGACGCCCTGCTTTTGCAGCAGCGTCATCAACTCCCTTTCCGCGGCGGTGAGGGCGTTCAGTCCCGTGAACACGACTTTGCGGTAAGGGAGCCTGCAGCCGCCTTCCTGCCCGATTCGTTCGACGACTTCGCGGAAAATCATGCCTTCATAGCCGGCATTCTCCGCCGAAAGCGTCTCCCGGAGTTCACTGTAAACGGCATACAGCAGTTGCCATATCTCCAGAAACCGGCGCTGTCCGTCGCCGGTTCCCTCCGCCCGGAAGGAAGACCAGAAGGAACGGATGGCCGCCAGCTGCGCCTCGCTCAGGTAGTCGAAATGCCTTTCGAGGTCGTGCAGGTCCGTGATGTTGGTGAACAGCCGGCGGGCGTCGACCATGTATTTGTCCACATCGTCGAAGTCGTTGAGCAGCATTTCGCCCCAGTACACGAAAGCGTCGAACGACTCATCGCGTCCGCTGTGGCGGAGATAAATCCGGTACAGCAGGAAGAGTGTCCGGATACGGTCGGCGGGCTGCCGTTCGCTCAGCTCGAAAAACAGTCCGCTGATGGTCAGAACGGCGGGGGAGAATATCGGCTGTCCGGCAGCCATGGAGAGGTACTTCCGGAAAAACAGTCCCGCCCGCCGGTTCGGAAAAACGAACGCAAGATGCTGAATATCCGCGCCGCAATGCCGGTAATAGGCATCGGCTACCTGTTGCAGAAAAGGGGTCATTCGGTCATTGTTTAATGATTAATGGTTAACGGTTAATGGTTAATGAATAGTGGTTAGTAGAGGAGCGCCGGCGACGCTGACCTTATAAGGTCAGCGACAGGCGGCTTATAAGTCGCATGACAGGCGACTTATAAGTCGCACGACAGGCGCCTTATAAGTCGCACGGCAGGCGCCTTATAAGGATAGCCTTGCTCACCCGGTAATCTCACAATTTTAGTCCGTGCGCAGTATAAGACAACGTCTGGAAATAAACAATATATTTCCGGACTGCTTTGCTTTGTGTCTCGCAACTCCTTGCAGAGAAACGCCGCCAGCACTATCCAACAAGCGCCGCCGGCGCTTCTCACTAACCATTAACCATTAACCATTAATCACTAATCGCTCTACTTCTTACTTTTCAACAAACACCAGTGTCGGCCCCAGCGGATAGCGGCCGAAGGTCTTTCCGAAGATAGCCAGTCCGCCGTTGACGCCGTCGGGCACCTCGAGCCGAATCCGGATGTCCTCGCCTTCGGTCAGTGCGTCAACCGGGATAAGCGTTTTGAGCAGATAGCCGTAGGAGCCGGCTTCATGCAGGCTTTTGTCGCGCGGCTGCGAGAACCACGACAGCGCGCCGCGATGGTCCGCCGGGTCGTCCGGCAACCATGCATCGCCGCACGCCTTCCCGTTGACGTAGATTTTGACATACGAGGGAAATGTCTGCCCGTCGGTCATCGGAGAGGCGTTTTTGTTCTTCGACGGGTCAAGAATCCCTTTCCCGCGCATGTAATCGCTTTCGCCTTCGCTGCTTGCTCCCTCCACGTCCTTGCCGTACAGCTGCTTGGCGGAGGCTTCCACGACCAGCGTGACGGATTCCGTCGTGCCAAGCGACACGCCCTGCGGCCAGGGTACCGTATATTCAAAGTAGCCGCTGCCGGCGCCGTCCACCTTCAGGCCGTCCAGCACGTTCCACTGCTTGTACGTCCACCGGGCGTCGCTGAACCGAGCCGGGTCAATCGTCACCAGTTCCGTCTTCCTGTCCGCCACGGGATTCTTTCCCTCCTTCACATAAATCAGCGAGAAGTTCCGTCCGAGCGTCGCCCCTTCCGTATTCTTCAGTTCATAGCGAAGCACGTAAAGCCCCTTCTGTTCGGGAAGCGTGACTTTCGCCGGCGCGATGGATTCGTGCAGGTAAGGCCTGAACGCTACCGGATAAGCGGCGGTCTTTGTCGGCGATTCGTTTCCCAGCGCGTCCCAGCCGGCCAGCGACGTCTCCAGCCGGAGCGTGCCGGGGTGTTTGTCCGTCATAAAGGAGGCGAACAGCGGAATCTCGAGCGTCGCGCCGGCCCGGGCTTCCCGGCACAGGTCGCCCTGCGGCGCTATGTAGTATAAGGTATGCAGGTCGGCAATCGTCATGCCCGGCACAAAGGCGTCCATGCCGTCGTACTTCGGCGTGCGGTCGTAGCGGACGTAGCCGTTCCATTCATTGATGACGTCGTGATGTTCGGTATACAGCCAGCCGGCGCACAGGGGATGGGAACGGAACTCGTTCATCATGATGTGATAGTCCCACGCGATGTCGATGTCGCCCGTACTGCCGCTGTATCCCCATACGTTTCCGCATTCGCTGTTCAGCATCGGAGCGCCGTCCTGCCTGTTCCCGCCGGTGAAGTTCCATTCGGAACCGGCATACGTGTTCTTCACTTCGCTGTCGAGGGCTTCCTTCCAGAGGTAGCCGGGCAGGTAGCTGTGCCACGTGTTGAGGTCGGTCTGCACGTGGTCGCGGTTGCAGGGCGAGTTGTCCTCCACCAGCCGGGTGGGGTCGAGTTTTTTGTTTTCGAGATACATCGCCCGTACCCATTCCTGCGTCTCGGGCAGGTAGCTCCGCTTATCGCCGGTTTTTGTAAACAGGCCCCACGTTTCATTGAAGTCCACCCAGGCGAAGATGGACGGATGATTATAGTCGCGCTTCACCTGCTGGCGCATGCAGTATTCCCAGTCTTTCCGGGCGTCGTCGCCGGGTTCGCCCCACCAGTTGGGGACGTCGGCCATAATGAGCAGTCCCAGCCTGTCGGCCCAGTAGAGCTTGCGCGGTATTTCCACCTTGATGTGGATACGGTTGCCGGTCAGGCCCAGCCGTTTGGAAAGCAGAATCTCGTCGCGCATGAACCGGTCTGAGGGAAAGGTGTAGAACCCTTCCGGATGATAGGACTGGTCCAGGGTGAGCTGGAGATATACGGGCTTATTGTTCAGCGCGACATAGGGATAGTCTTCTCCGGGCAGCCTGGCGACGCCAATCTTGCGCTGGCCGAAGTAGCCGTTCACGCAGTCGACCGTCTGCTCCCCGGCCATCAGACTGACTTCCGTTTCGTAGAGCCACGGGTCGTCCGGCTCCCACAGGCGCTGGCCGGTCAGTTTGATTTCGAACTGCTGGGTTTTCGACTTGAGCGCCCTGCCCCTGACGGGGTAGATGAAATCGGGCTGTCCGCCGTTCCTGAAGCGTACCCGGATTTGCATGTTCCTGTCCGGCAGACGGTCTAACGCGGTCTCTACCTTGACGACGGAACGGTCAATGTCGGGCGAGAA
>JAISEZ010000077.1 GCA_031263835.1 Tannerella sp. | reverse complement strand
AGGCTGGGAAGTCGTCTTTCTTTGCTGTTTCTTCATTCTCCATTCATTAGCACGCCGCAAAGATAGAAAAAATTAGTGATTAGTGGTGAGTGATGAGTGATTAGTGATTAATGCGAATCGGTAGTTATACTGCATGTGGCCCGGTTTTGTGCATTGACCCCAACAGTCATACCCGCCGCTCGCCCTTGAATCTTTGAATGATTGAATCTTTGAATTTTATATCCATACACAAAACCATACCTATTCAAACGAAAGCGGGAGCAGAGCGTCCGCCGAATCCACGCAACGCACTTCCTCGCAACCGCAAAGCAGGACGCGCACCGGATGGCGCTGACGCCGTTCCGTTTCCAGCAGCACCTGCCGGCACGCGCCACAGAGCGCAATGGACGGTACAATCCGGCCTTCCCTGACAGCCACCAGTACCAGTGCCTTCACCCGCGCTTCCGGGTAACGGGCGGCAGCGCCAAACAGCGCTACCCGCTCGGCACACAGGCCCGACGGATAAGCCGCGTTCTCCTGATTGTTGCCCGTCACCAGCGTACCGTCGGCCAGTGCGACCACCGCTCCCACGCGGAAACCGGAGTATGGCGCATACGCCTGTCCCGCGGCGGCAACGGCCACATCCATCCACTGTTTTTCTTCGCCGGATAATTCATCCGTCCGAAACGTCCGAACCGTAATTTCAATTGTTCTGGTCTTCATTTTTTCTTCATGCCGGCTACCCCACAGGGCCTAATTCTCTGCGTGGAATGATTTTCAACTTTCAATTCAATAGGCGTTTTTCTCGCCCTTGAACATGTTGACGATGGTGACGAAGATGATTTTCAGGTCGAGGAAGAACGACCAGTTTTCGATGTACCACACGTCGCGTTTCACGCGCCCTTCCATCTGTTCCAGCGTCCGTGTTTCGCCGCGGTAGCCCATAATCTGCGCCCATCCGGTGATGCCCGGTTTCACCAGATGACGCACCATGTACCTGTCCACCAGCTGGGAATACAGCTCCGTATGCTTCAGCATGTGCGGACGCGGGCCGACTACCGACATGTCGCCCATCAGGACATTCAGGAACTGGGGAAATTCGTCCAGGTTGGTCTGCCGGAGGAAACTGCCGATGCGCGTCGTTCGCGGGTCGCCCTTGACCGCCTGCACCACGTCGGCTTCTTCGTTCACCTTCATCGTGCGGAACTTGTAGCACTCGAACACTTCTCCGTAAAGGCCGTTCCGTTTCTGCCTGAAAAGAATCGGCCCCGGCGAACTCAGCCTGATTAGCAGCCCGGCAATCAGGTAGAGCAGCGGATAGCAGGTGAGCAGCACCAGCACGGAGAATACGACGTCGAAAGCCCGCTTAATCACCCGGTTGTATGCCGACTGCAAAGGCTCGTTGCGGATAGACAGCAGGGGAATCGACTCCATCATGTCCAGAATCATGCTCTTTTTTACGTCGCGGTAGAAGTCGGGAATGATGTAGAAGCGAACCATGTTTTTTTCGGCAAAGGCAAGCATCCCCGATATCCGTTCGCTGTTGGCGCCGGGTATCGTACAGTATATCTCATCCACGTCATGCTCAAGTACGAAGGCTTCCATCTGGTCAATCCGTCCCAGATAGTTCGGCAGGATGTCCTTCAGGATTTCATTGTCGTCAAAGAATCCCAGCACGCGGAAGCCGTATGAGAGGTCGTTCCGGATGACGCGGAAAAGCTCCATTCCGTTTTTCCCGGCGCCGACAATGATGATGTTCTTGGAGTTGTATCCTTTCCGGCGGTAAGCCTTGACGGCCACGCGCACCAGTACGCGCCAGACGGAAAAACAGAGCATCATGGCGATATAGTACACCGCAATGAAGGTGGCCAGGTCGTTGCCCACATTCAGGAAAATCAGGCACGTGGCGAAAAGGAAGGTCTGAAACGTAATCAGCATCAGCGAGCGCTGCACAATCCTGTCGAGAAACACGACGGACAGGTGCAGCCTGACGGGAACGAAATACAGCGAAAAGAAATAACAGAAATTCAGCAGCAGCACAACCTCCCGCAGACTGTGCGCAATCGCGCCCGTATACACGCTGTCCATTTCATAATAAATAGAAAAGAAGACGATGTTCAAAATAATCAAATCGCCTGTCCCGATAATCCATTGAAGGATGTCCGCACGTTTACTGTTCTGTTCCATTCTTTGTAAAAAAATCTCACAAAAGTATGGAATATTTCAGAGTAAAAAAAATTCAATACCTTTGCGGATGGAAAAAATGGAAGAAAAAGAAGTAAAAACAGCATGTACCGGGAACGGCGGAATGAAATGGTCGTTCCTGAGCCTGGCCAGCGGGAGCAGTGGAAACTGCTATTACCTGGGCGTTTCCGGGTATGGCATCCTGATTGACGCCGGCATCGGCGTACGTGCCATCCGGAAAATACTGAAGGAAAAAGGACTTGATTTTGAAAAAATAGCGGCCGTCCTGGTTACGCACGACCATGCCGACCATATCAAGGCCCTCGGATGTCTGGGAGAAAAGTATCACATCCCGATTTATGCCACCGGGAAGGTACATGAAGGAATCGACCGCAGCCGGTATGTGGAAGATACGCTGCTTCAGTCGCGCCGGACAATCGAAAAGGGACAGCCTTTCACGATTCGCGATTTCCGGGTCGAAGCCTTCGAGGTCCCGCACGACAGCAGCGACAGCGTCGGTTATCTGATTGAGTACGGCAACTGCCGCTTCACCCTCGCCACCGACGTCGGTTACATCTCGGATACGGTGAGCGACTATCTCTGCCGGGCGAATCACCTGGTGCTGGAAGCCAATTACGACGAAGAAATGCTGTGGACGGGAAACTATCCCGATTTTCTGAAGGAACGTGTCGCCTCCACAACCGGGCACCTGAGCAATCACGAAGCCGCCGACTTTCTGGCTACGCACTACCGGCCTCACATGAAAAACATCTGGCTCTGTCACCTGAGCCGCGAAAACAACCATCCCGAACTGGCCTGCAAGACGGTCGATCTCCGGATGGCGCAGGAGGGAATCCGCGTCGGACGGGATGTCACGCTGACCGTGCTCAGGCGAATGATGCCGTCGGAAGTATTCGTGCTGGAATAGGGAGATTCAAAGATTCAATAATTCAATGATTCAAAGATTCAAGGGTTTTCGGCGGGAATGACTGTCGGGTCAAATGCACAAAACCATGCCGCGTGCAGTGCCTTGCCCGTCAGGGCATTTATCGCTATGGATATGGTTCCCCTGACGGGAAATAAGAGACCGGCGGTACCCGTTTTTCTATGGATATAGTTTCCCTGACGGGAAATGCAGGGCGTTACCTTACGCTACCTAATCACTATCCACTAATCACTAATCACTAACTACTGTCTGCTGATTCGCATGAAAATATTCCTGATCCATGATATTAGAATATCTTGAACCAAGATATTAGAATATCTTGATCCAGGATATTAGAGTATCTTGATCCATGATATTAGAATATCTTGATCCAAGATATTAGAGTATCTTGATCTATAATATATGCTAAAAATTACGTCGCTGTAAATAAGGCTGTTAAGCATGACAAAAAACGGGGGATGCATTTGACTGCATCCGCCCGTTTTATCCATGCACAAAACCATGCCGCACAAAGTATAATTAGATTTCGCGGGAAATCAGGACCGTTTGCCGGATGCCATTCCTGCCGAAAACCCTTGAATCATTGAATCATTGAATTATTGAATCTTTGAATCACAGCGTTTTCACGTTCAGGTTCCGCCAGCATACCCGGATGCCTCCGCCATCGTGTATCTGAAGGGCTATGCGTCCCTGTCCGGCGCCGATTCGGGCGTCGTCGAGATTCGCCATTTCTTCGCCGTTCAGCCACGTCGTGACATTATTTCCCTGCACCCGGATTCGCATCGTGTTCCAGTCGCCCGCTTTCAGGACGGTTTCCTTTTCGTCGGGAATCTGCACCAGCCAGCCGCGACCGTAGGATTCGTAAATGCCGCCCGTGTCATGTCCCCTGGGCGCTACTTCCACCTGCCAGCCGTTCACTTTCACGCCTTCTTCGATAAACGAACGGATGAATACGCCGGAATTGCCGTCGGCTTCCTGCTTAAATTCGACGGTCAGGTCGAACTCGTCAAAGTATTCGCGGGTGGCCAGATAGCCGTACTGCCTGTCCGGGCCGCTTTCGCATATCAGCAGGCCGTCCTTCACGTACCACCGTTCCGTGCCGTAGGCTTCCCAGCCGGTCAGGTCGCGGCCGTTGAACAGCGAAACCGCGCCGGTTTTGCGCGGCAATTCGCGAATCCTGATGTTGCGGAACGAAGCCGGATAGCCGTGGTCCTGCAGGCAGATTACGCCCTTTTTCGCCAGCCCGTATTCGGGAGCGTGCGCCCACTTGCCGCTGTTTTTGCGGGCAAACCAGTCGTCCGTCCAGGCCTCGAACTCAAGAATACGGACGCCGTTGAGCCAGTGTTCCACATGTCCGTTGTCGAAGACAATCCTGGAATTGTTCCACCTGCCGGCGGGATTCACTTTCATCAGACTCCTGTCGGGCAGGTACATGGCGTAATCGACGCCTAATTTCTGCCATTCTTCCAGCGGTTCGGGGAAGTTCGGCTCGTCAATCAGCTGATATTCCGGGCCGGTCACGTAGGGCACCGCAAACTGCGGACGCTCCACCACATGGTAGAGTATTCCGCTGTTGCCGCCCCGGGACAGTTTCCAGTCCCATGACAGTTCAAAGTTTTCATACTGCCGGTCGGTCACGATGTAACCGTCCGCATCGCTGCCGCTGCCGATGGCCTGCACACAGCCGTCCACCACGTGCCAGGGCTTCGTCAGGGCCGTTCCGTTATAGTCACGCCAGCCGTTCAGCGTCCGGCCGTCGAACAGGAGTTGCCATCCGGCAGCCGTTTCCTCCGGCGTCAGGGTGTTCTGCTTTTCCGAACAGGCGCTCAGACAGATAAACCCCGCCACCCATACCATCCAATAATTCCATTTACATTTCATAGTCATACCTATATTAATTAATAAATTGTGTCAATCAGTAGTTAGTAG
>JAISEZ010000065.1 GCA_031263835.1 Tannerella sp. | reverse complement strand
GCGGCCGAGCGCCTGTATGTTATGCTGAAAAGCTATGGCAGAGTCACCGTCAAGCCTTATCTGCAGGAAGCCGGCGCCGTGAAAGTCATTCTCGAACATCTGAACGGCGACCTTTATGCCGACGTGCAGACGGCCGGCTTAACGGTATGGCTTCCGTCTATTCGGAGTGCGCTGAATGAATTTGTCGGCCTGCTCGAAAAACGCGAAGCGCAGTCGCTCCGAAAACCGCCGGAGAAATTCCCCGAAGTGCGTCGCGGCATCGAAAGCGTCTGGCGCCGGATTGTGCTGTCGGTCAATGCCGGGGCGACGCTGAACATGTCGCCCGAATTTGCAGCGCTGATTGACGCGCTGAATCCCGAAATCGAGTATCTCAACAGCGAATTTCACCGCGTCAGACACGACATCGCCGCCGCCGAACCGTCACCCGTCGCGCCGCAGCCCTATACCGGCGAACCCTGTACGCCCGTGCCCGAAGTGCTGTACGTCACCCCCGGGGGCGCCGTCAAGCTGGAACTCGGCAGGGATTTCAACATCACCTACAAAAACAACGTCAACGCCGGCAATGCCGAATGTACCGTTCACGGCAAAGGCGGCTACAAGGGACGCAAAACCGTCACCTTCATCATTTATAGAATTGAGAATGGAGAATTGAGAATGGAGAACGGGTGAATGTGAATAATGAACTGACCCGTTCTCACATTTCATTAATCACTAATCACTAACCACTAATCACTAATTACCGGCTTTCTATTCCGCTATAGACAAGCATACATGCGACCGTCAGTCCGAGGACGCAGAGGATTATCCGGATTTGAAAGGGTGTGTAAACGGGCGGAGGGTCTGTTGTTTTTCCGGTTTTCCGGCGCACCCGGCGGTACAGCCTGTAGCCCGCATACCCGAAAAGACTGCCGGAGAGCGCGCCCGGCAGGATGTCCGAGATGAAGTGTACGCCCATGTATATCCGCGTGTAGGCCATGAACACGCCCCACAGGAGAATGACCGCCGTGTACCACCGGTGGCGGAACAGCAGCAGCGTGAAAACGGCGAAACCGAACGCATTGGCCGCATGTCCGGATATAAAACCGTAACGTCCGCCACGGTAGTTGCCGATGATTTGCACCTGTTCGCAAAAATCCGGATGGTGGGTGGGGCGCAGGCGCGTAAACAGGGGCTTGCAGAGGCCGGATGCAAACTGGTCGCACAGCGTGATGACCAGCGCAATACAAAGCAGTATGAGCAGCGATTCCCTTACGGGCTTCCGGTAGCAAATCGTAAGAAGAATCCAGAGGGCTGCCGGAATCCATACGGCCTTGCCGGAATACAGTCCGATGAAACTGTCCAGAAAGGGCGTATGTCCGCCGTTGAGCCACAGGAACGCCTCGCGTTCGTATTCCAGTATCTGTTCCAGCCACATCATGAAACACTATATCTTTTCGATGTCCTTTCCGTGAATCCATCCGACTTTGCCGTCTTCCAGCTCGATTTCGTTCCATTCGCCCAGCGTGCTTTTGATAAACACCTTGACGCCTTCGTGCAGGATAAACTGATCCCTTCCGCTTGCGTCGGGCGAACTCTTAATCGTCACCGTCGGGGCAAAGATGATGGCGCCCGTGCGTTCAATCAGCGCCTTCCGCTCGTTCCACGCAAAGAGGTTGGCGCAGATGACCGCAATCAGCAGTACGGTCGCGGCATAAAAACCGATTTTCCGCAGACGCATCCACTTGGCAAAGAAGAAGAGGGTCAGGCAGCCGGCAAACAGGACGAATCCGAGGAGGCCGACAAGCGCCCACACGTCCACGCCGAACAGGTTCTGCACCGTTCGCACCCATCGGGTGATGAACAGCTCGCCCAGGGGTTCGATTTTGTCGGTCGTGCGCAGTCTGGCCATTTCCAGATTGAAACGGACATCCCTGTCGCCCGGATTTATCAGCAGGGCGCGCTCGTAGTTCAGGATGGCCGACGCCGTCCTGCCCGCCTTATAGCAGGCATTGCCGAGGTTGTAATACACTTCGTAGGAATCTCCGTAGTTTTTCAAAACACTTTCGTATAACTCAATCGCCTTCGCGTAATCTTCCTGCGCGTAGGCCGCTTCCGCCTCCTTCAGGGCTTCCTGCGCCGTCAGGCCGCAGGCGGCGCACGCAAGGCACAGGCACAGGCAAAGTCTTTTCACCGTTCTCATCATCATTATTTTTTAATGGTATTCTCCATCCTGCCGATGGCGCCTACCGCTTGTTTAAACAACTGGTCCATGGCGTCCGGCGCCTGACTGGGCGCATAACGCGCAAATTCGCAGGTGTTCAGGATGTCCATAAATTCGCCCGACAGCGCTTCTTCCACGCCGTAGCGGGACAGTTCCACGCCGACGTTGTCTTTGGTCAGGTGCGCGAGCGGAATGTTCAGCTTGTCGCTCAGGTAGCCCCACACGGCCCGGAGCGTTTCGTCGTAAAAGGCTTCCTTCCGGTTTTCCTTCAGCAGCTTTTCCGCCTTTTTCAGCCGCCGCACCGCCGTTTTGTTGGCTTTTTTCGTGCGTACCAGCGCGATGTTCGCGTTTTCCTTCATCTGCTTGCGGTAAACGACGAAGAAGGCGATGAAAAGGATGGCGACGGTCACGTAGGCAAGGAGGCAGGTCAGCGAGCCGAAGAATATTTCGCGGCTGGGGAGGAAATGCACGTTCCCGACTTTGATGTAGCGAATGTCCTGTCCCAGCAGCCGGACGTTTTCCCGGTTACTGAAGTTCGACATCACCGGAGCGGCGGCGCCCTCTCCGTCCGCGCCTTTTTCGACATGCAGCGCAAAGGCGTCCGAGCGCAGCGTTTTGTAGGCGCCGTCCTTCGGGTCGAAGTACGAAAACGTAAGGGCCGGAATCTCAAAATCGCCGGCGTAGCGCGGGATGGCCATGTATTCGACGGTTTTCGTGCCGCTCGTGCCGGCGGTTGTCGTCTTTATTTTCGTATCGACTTTGGGGTCATACACCTCGAAATCGTTCGGGAACGTGACCTCCGGGTTTTTGGCAATCCGGATGTTTCCGCTGCCGGAAATCGTCGCCGTCACCGTCACGGCTTCGTTTACCTTCATGTTCGCCGTATTGACGGACGCTTTCATCGTATAGTTTCCCACCGCGCCGTTGAACGAAGCCGGCTTGCCGGGGGGCAGCGGCTTGACGTCGATGGTCGCCGCCGGCGAAGTGAGTTCCTTTTTCACGTCCTGATAGGTATCGAAGAAATCGTCGAAAATGCTGCGCGCCCTCTTTTGCGTGCGTACCCGCACCAGCACGTCGAACTTGCCGGATTCGACGGTGATTTTGCCCGAACGCTGCGGATAGAGAAACGTCTGCTTCAGCACGGCCGTGCGATAATTCCGCCCGTTGTAATTTTCCAGCGTCCACTGCGGATTGACGTCGATGTCCTGCGCCAGAAAGCCTTCAAATTCGGGGAATTTCAAACTCGGCACACTCGCCACGTCCACCAGCGAATAGATTTTGAAGATGACCAGAAAACCTTCCTGTTCATAGACGTTCCGGCTGGACACGGTCATGCGGACAAAGAGGTCTTCGCTGCCGACGCCGGTCGAGGGAGTGGCCGGCTGGCCGCCGCCCTGTCCCGCGCCGGCGTTTCCGGACGGGTCCGGCGGAAGGACTTTTACCACCAGCGCATTGGAGGTATAGGTGGAATTTTTGACCTTGACGGTGGCCGGGGCCAGGTTGAACGTCCCTTCCTTTCCGGGCATCAGGATGTAGGTGAACGCCTGCGTAACGACGCTGGTCGATACGCCGTTGGCGAACTGGGTGCTTTTGCTGGTCGAAGTGGACGGCCCCATCAGCACGTCGAAGTCGGAAATATCCGGCAGGCGGAGTTCACGCCCGTCTTCGACGTTGAGCGTGTACGTCAGCCGGAACTGCTGCCCCATAACGACCGCTTCGGGGGCGGTCGCCCTGAAGGTCACCTCCTGCGCTTTCAGATACATTCCTGCGGCGGAAAACATCACCGCGAACAGGCAAATGATTCGCTGTCTCATATCGGTTTTCGTTTTAGTTGTTACCATTGTTTGTCGGTTCTGCGGCGTTCCTGCTGTTTCTCCTGCGCCTTCTTTACCTTTTCCTGCGTATCCTTTTCGTCCTGCAGGAAGGCGTCGAGCAGCTGCTGGGCATTGTCCCGGCTCATCTGTTCGTCGGGCTGGGGCTGCTCCTGCGTCTGCTGTTCCTGTTCCTGATTCTGCTGCTGGTCCTGTTGCTGCTGGTCCTGATTCTGTTCCTGGTCCTGCTGCTCCTCGTCCTGCTTGTCCTCCTTATCCTGCTGCTGCTCCTGTTCCTGCTGCTGGTCGTTGAGCAGCTTTTGCGCCAGCGCGAGGTTATACCGCGTCTCGTCGTCTTTCGGATTCAGCCGCAGCGACTGCTTGTATGCCTCGACGCTTTTCGCGTATTCCTTCGCCTGCATACCGATGTTCCCCAGATTGTGATACGCCTCCGCCAGCCGGGCAGCGTTTGCCGTCCGGTTTTCGGACAGCAGCCGCTCGCTCTGTCCGGTGACCAGCTGATACTGTTCGGCCGCTTCGGGATATTTCTGCTGGCGGTACAGGGCATTCCCCAAATCGTAGGCTCCCTCGACGGAACGGGGGTTCACGTCCACGCTTTTCCGGTAAGCAATCTCCGCCTCGGTGAATTTTTCCTTCCCGTATAATTTATTCCCTTCCCGGACATGCCTGCGTTCGGCTTTCTGCCCGAAAACCGTACCGGCGCACAAAAGGCCGGCCATTACTCCAATGACTGCGTTAAGTCTCATACTCATAATCCATGCAACTGATTTCATATACTGACCACTAAGAGATAAAAAATGAATAACACGTAATGTACTGAACTGAATATTGATTGTTTTTGCCTTTCCGTACAGGTACGGATGCATGAAACAAACCTGTTTTGCCCTTCCGTACATGTACGGATGCATGAATCGAACCTGTTTTGCCCTTCCGTACATGTACGGATTCATGAATCGAACCTGTTTTGCCTTTCCGTACATGTACGGATTCATGAATCGAACCTGTTTTGCCCTTCCGTACATGTACGGAAGCATGAATTGAACCTGTTTTGCCCTTCCGTACATGTACGGAAGCATGAATTGAATCTGTTTTGCCCTTCCGTACATGTACGGATTCATGAAACAAACCTGTTTTGTCGAAACCTGAATTCAGGTTTTCATGAATCGAACCTGTTTGGCCAAAACCTGAATTCAGGTTTCCATGAATCAAACCGTCATTCCATCCCCCGGGGCGTTGCCGGTGGACCGGGTTATATCGGGCTTTCAGCCCTTCGTTACTACTGCCGATTCGCATCACTAATCATTAATCATTAACCATTAACCACTAATCATTATACTTTGCACGGGATGGTTTTGTGCATGAACATAAAAAAATAAATTATAAACACGGAGACACGGAGAACACGGAGAAAGGCACGGCGGAACGCCGTATTTTCTCTGTGTCCGCTGTGCAGGGAAAGAGTTTGCCCGGAGACCACAGAGGAGGAACTTCGTTCCGCAGAACAGCGAATCTCCGTGTCCTCCGTGCCTCCGTGTTGATAATTTATATTTCATGTTCATACACAAAACCATGCTGCGTGCAGTATAATCACTACGAAAACAGTTTTATGTTCCGGAAGAGCCGGTTTTTCCGTTCCATCACCAGAAATTCCAGTATCAGCAGCGCCAGCACTATCCACGCCAGCAGCTGAAACTGTTCGTCGTACTCCGAATAGACCTTGCTTTCCACTTCGGACTTATCCATCCTGTTGATTTCGCTTTGCAGCGTCCGCAGAGCCGAATTGGTATTGTCGGCGCGCACGTAAACGCCTTTCCCCGCGGCGGCGATTTCCTGACACATCTGCTCGTTCAGCTGCGTGACAACCACATTCCCTTCGGCGTCCTTCATGAAGTTGTTGGCTGCATCGCCGAGCGGTATGGGCGCGCCCTGCGGCTGTCCGATACCCACCACATTCACCGTGATGTTCTTTTCCGCAGCCGAGGCAGCCACTTTCACGGCGTCGCCTTCGTGATTTTCCCCGTCGGTAATCAGCAGGACGGTTTTGCCCGCCTTCTCGTCGGGCGTGAACGAGCGCATGGCCAGGTTGATGGCCGCGCCGATGGCCGTGCCCTGCGACGAGACCATCGAGGGATTGATGGACGAGAGAAACATTTTGGCCGAAATATAATCCGACGTAATCGGCAACTGCGTGAAGGCGTCGCCGGCAAAGACAATCAGTCCGACCTTGTCGTCCGAGAAGCCGTCCGTCATGCGGGCCAGCATCTGTTTGGCCTTCTCCAGCCGGTTGGGGCGGATGTCTTCCGCCATCATGGAATTGGAGACGTCCAGGCAGACCATGATTTCCACGCCCTGCCGCCTGACGGTCTCAATCTTGGAGCCGAACTGCGGCCCGGCAATCACAAAGACGAGCGTCGTCACGGCCACAAACAACAGCCCGAACTTCAGCTGCTGCCGCTTGGGCGAGGCCTCCGGCATCAGCTGACGCACCAGCTCCGGGTCGCCGTATTTCCGGATGGCCTTCTTCCGCGAAACGCCCGTAAGGATGAAAAACAGTATCAGTACGGGAAGTACCGACAACAGGTATAAAAATTCCGGATGTGCAAAACGAAACATAAGCTATTATTCTACTAACCACTAATCATTAATCACTAACCACTAATCACTGCCTACGGTATCTTCTTAAACAGTGTATATCTCAATATCATCTCCAGCAGCAGGAGGGCAAAAACCAGCAGGGCGATGTCTCTGTATTCCTCCTGCTTTTTGCTGAATTCCTGGACGCTGATTTTCGTCTTCTCCATCTGGTCGATTTCGGTATAAATCGCCCGCAGGCTGGCATTGTCCGTTGCGCGGAAATACTGTCCGCCGGTGGTGGCGGCAATCTGTTTCAGCGTCGGCTCGTCAATATCCACCGGGATATTCTGGTATTTAATGCCGAAAGCCGTCTGGAAAGGATACGGCGCTTCGCCCTTCGTCCCCGCGCCGACGGTATAGACCCGGATGCCGAACGTCCGGGCGATTTCCGCCGCCGTGACCGGAGCGATTTCGCCGCGGTTGTTGGAGCCGTCGGTCAGGAGGATGATGACCTTGGAGCGGGCCTGACTGTCCTTAATCCGGCTGACGGCATTGGCGAGTCCCAGTCCGATGGCCGTTCCGTCCTCAATCATGCCGCTGTGAATGTCCTTGAACAGGTTCAGCAGGACGGCGTGGTCGGTCGTCAGGGGGCACTGCGTAAAACTTTCGCCGGAGAATACCACCAGCCCGATATTGTCGTTCGGCCGCCCGCTGATAAAGGCGGAGGCGACGTTCTTGGCGGCCTCCAGACGGTTTGGCTTCAGGTCCTGGGCTAACATGCTGCTCGAAATATCCACCGCCAGCATGATGTCAATCCCTTCGGTGGTCGAATTTTGCCAGTTGTCGGTGGACTGGGGTCGCGCCAGCACCACAATCAGGAAGGCGACGGCCGCCATCCGGAGCACATAGGGCAGGTGGCGCAGATAGACTTTCCACGTGTTCGTCCGGGAGGGAACAAACATCCGGGACGACGAAATCTGCAGGCTTGCCTGATTCCTGCGCGTCTTCCAGACGTACCACCCTATCAGCGGGATGAGCAGTAACAGTAAATATAAGTATGCCGGATTTGCAAATATCATTGGAGGCCTCCTTTCTTATAATCATCCGGTTTACTTTCCTTATACGCTCCCGCTTTCGATTTTGCGGACGGCAGGGGCGGCACCGGGTACACTTTCCCCGGTTCGGCGGCGGCCGGCGGGGGGAGCGTTTCTTCCGGTTTGGTCTGGTCGACGAACCGGCAGGCATTCGACATGCTCAGGTCGTTTTCGTCGGGCAGGGGATGCAGCCGGGCAAATTTCACGAAGTCCGCCAGCAGGAGAATCTGCCGGAGTTTGTCGTGTGCCGTCCGGTCGCTGTTCTTCTCCCGCAGCGTTTCCAGAATTTCGTGCGACGTCATTTCCATCGCATTGAAGGCGTAACGCCGGAACAGGTAATGACGGAGCGTGTCCGTGACCTGCGTGTAATATTCCTTGTACCGTCCCTGCTGCCAGAGTTTCCGGCCCTTGATTCTGTCCAGTTCCTGCATGGCCTCGGCGTGGGGCGGAAGCTGCGGCTCCTCCCTCCTGAACGGCACCAGCGAACGGTTGCTGCGAAGGCGCATCACAATGTACCAAATCAGAAACAGAAGTATCAGCGTAATCAGGATGCCGAAAATCAGCGGATAGTAGTCCGCCAGGACAAACGGCGGCTTCCAGACGGCCTTGATGTCGAAAAACTCCTCCGGATGCTCCGTGTCAACCGGCAGCGTCGAGACTTTCAGGGCGACCTGCGCGGAGTAAAGCGTATCCGCCCCGTCAATCGCCATGAACGGCGGCAGCAGGTACAGCAGCGAATCAAACGAAGTCACCACCATGTTCCGCCGGATAATCAGCTTGCGGTCAATGACGGTCGTGTCGGGCTGCGAAAGCGACAGGATTTCCACGCCGGGCATCAGGCGGTCAACCGGAAGCGGGCAGTAAACCTGTTTGCCTTCATCGGTTGTGACGGTCAGGTGCAGCGTCGTCTGCTCTCCAATCAGGATGTCGGCCGTGTCCAGCCTGACCTCAATCAGCGTCTGGGCCTGCGTCGCCATCCCCGGCAGCAAAGCGAATGCCATACACATCCATAATAATCTATGCTTTTTGAATTTCATAGCTTATTCAGTTTCGTTTGTCAAAGAGCGTAATCAGCGACTTCACGTAGTCGTCTTCCGTGCGGATGGAGACCGAATCCACCCGGCACTTGCTGAAGGTACTGTTCATTTCCTCCTGCCGCTGCGTCCATTCGTTCCGGTAGGCTTCGCGCACGCGCCGCGACGAACTGTCCACCCACCGCTCGACGCCCGTTTCGGCATCCCTCACCCTGATTAGCCCGATTTTGGGCAGCTCCGTTTCACGGCGGTCGTAAACCTGAATGGCGACGACGTCGTGCTTGCGGTTGGCGATGGTCAGCGCATCCGTATAGCTGTGCCTGTCAATAAAGTCGGAAATCAGGAAGGCCGTACTCCGTTTTTTGATGGCGTTCGTAAGGTAGCGCAGCGCCTGACTGATGTCCGTTTTCCTGTTGTCCGGCTGAAAGTCAATCAGCTCGCGAATCACGTACAGTACATGCCGCTTTCCTTTCTGCGGAGGAATAAACTTTTCAATCCTGTCCGAGAAGAAGATGAGGCCGATTTTGTCGTTGTTCTGAATGGCGGAACAGGCCAGCGTGGCGGCTATTTCGGTGACGACGTCCTTCTTCATCCGGGCTGTGGAGCCGAAGTCCTTGCTGCCGGAAACGTCAATCATCAGCATGACGGTCAGTTCCCGTTCCTCTTCAAAGACTTTCACGTAGGGACGGACATAGCGTGCCGTCACGTTCCAGTCGATGTCGCGGATATCGTCTCCAAACTGGTATTCGCGCACTTCGCTGAAGGCCATGCCCCGCCCCTTGAAGGCGGTGTGATACTGGCCGGCAAAGATGTTGCGCGACAGTCCCCGCGTCTTGATTTCAATCTGCCTGACTTTTTTCAACAGTTCGCTTGTTTCCATTCTTCCAGTGCTTGAATCTTGAACTTAGGGAACTTCGATTTTGTTCAATATTTCGCTGACAATTTCCTCGGAAGTCAGGTTATTGGCTTCGGCCTCGTAACTCAGCCCGATGCGGTGGCGCATGACGTCGTGACAAACGGCGCGCACGTCTTCGGGAATCACGTAGCCGCGGCGCTTGATGAATGCGTATGCGCGGGCGGCGATGGCCAGGTTGATGGAGGCGCGGGGCGAGGCGGCATAGGCAATCATGTTGTCCAGGCCGGGCAGGTTGTGCTCGGTCGGGAAACGGGTGGCAAAGACGATGTCCAGGATGTAGCGCTCAATCTTTTCATCCAGATAGACCTCGCGCACAATCCCGCGCGCCTCCAGTATCTCCTTCGTATCCAGCACGGCCTTGGGCTGGACGGGCTGGCCGGCAAGGTTCTGCCGAATCACCAGTTTTTCTTCCTCCTTGTTGGGATAATTGATGATGACCTTCAGCATGAAACGGTCAACCTGCGCTTCGGGCAGGGGGTAAGTGCCCTCCTGTTCGATTGGATTCTGGGTGGCCATGACCAGGAACGGCTCCGGCAGCTTGTAGGTCGATTCGCCGATGGTCACCTGATGCTCCTGCATGGCTTCGAGCAGGGCGCTCTGCACCTTGGCCGGCGCCCGGTTGATTTCATCCGCCAGCACGAAGTTCGCGAACACCGGCCCCTGTTTCACCAGGAACTCTTCGCTTTTCTGGCTGTAAATCATGGTGCCGATGACGTCCGCCGGCAACAGGTCGGGCGTAAACTGTATCCGGCTGTACCGGGCTTCAATCAGCGACGCCAGCGTCTTTATCGCCAGCGTCTTGGCCAGTCCGGGGACGCCTTCCAGCAGAATATGCCCGTCGGAAAGCAGTCCGATTAGCAGCGACTCAATCAGATGTTTTTGACCCACAATCACCTGGTTCATGCCCATGGTAATCGTATTTACGAACGTACTGTTCTGTTCTATCCGTTCGTTCAATTCTCGAATATCTACCGTTTGGTTCATAATGCTATCAATGAATTTATGTATTTAGTTTGTTTCTCCTTTGTTCCTTACTTCAATTTTCGAGCACAAAAATAGAACTGTTAAATTGGTCTGCCCCCATTTTGGCCGTTAAATAATACTAACTCCCGACGAAACAGGGGAGTTTTGATTAGTGATTAGCGGTTAACGGTTAGTGGTTAATGGTTAGTCGTCAGGCATTGTCCGGAAATAAACAGTACTTTTCCGGACTGCTTTGCTTTGCTTCGTTCCTCGCAACTCCTCGCAGGGACGGGTCGACGTTAATCACTAATCATGCGAATCAGTAGTTAGTAGTTAGTAGAATGGATACATTAGTTCATATACAAAATCAAATAGCCCCGGCTGATGCAGCGCCTGTTGACGTATCCCGGTATGGAGATGTGTAGCTTTCCCGCCGGCTGCTCTGCGGGCGAAAGCATTTCGCCCCTACTAACTACTATCTACTAACTACTGATTCACATGAATTATATGGGTGCAGGGAGTGGATACGGAGATTTTTCTCTGCGGAACTCCGTGTCTTCTCTGTGTAACTCCGTGTAACCTCTTTTCCTGCACGGAGAACATAAGAAGAGGGTACAGGATGCGAAGGAATACAG
>JAISEZ010000061.1 GCA_031263835.1 Tannerella sp. | reverse complement strand
CTCGGCGCCCAATGCCAGATTGGACGCCAGTCGCGCTTTCGCTTTCCGGGAAGTCGCCTTTTCATAAAGGGTCTCCCAAATCACTACGGCGTTCTCCCAGCGTTCCGCCACAGCAAACGCGGCCGCTTCCTTCCAGCGGGAATCCGACGAGACATAATACCACCGCGTATCCTCGCGCCAGTACGGTACAAAATGTACATACGCCTCCGTCGCCACGTACGCAGCCACTTCACGCAATATCTGTTCCGGCGTCAGGAGGCGTACGTCCGCCCAGCTGTCGTCCGACGTCAACCGCGGAATAACCGTATCTGCCAGATAAACGGCGTTCAGCGACGTCTCCCCGCCCGGCAGATACGTGCGCAAAACGCCGGACACCGCTACATGCCACTCGCTTAGCGCATCAAGTACGGATATTTTCCATACCTCTTCGCTGATGGAAAACAACAGCCGGTCTAACGAAATCACCGCCTGAACGTCATGTTCTTCGCAAAGTTGACGGACTTCGCTTCCCGTCAACTTCACATCGGAGGCAAAAGCCCGGTCCGTCCGATAACTGCCTTCATACAAACGGACATCCTCAAAATAGGGCGATTCGGCAATCTGCCGGCCCAGGGTTCGGCAAAAATCGACGAGCATGCTGTCGGATGCAATCTTGAGAGAATCGGACTGCTCGCGAATCGTAGAGGTAAACGGGACTTCCGGCTGCGGCGCCGCATTGTTCAGTATCAGGACTTTTTTTATGCCCCGGGGAAATGTAATGCTCGCCGGGGTGTACGTTTCGATACCGACGTACCGAACCGGACTGCAGGATACCAGCCACATCCCCCACAGACAACAGGTGATAAACATCCGGAAAATACAGGGCGACAAACGCAAAGGAATGGATACGCCCGTCTTTTCGTTCGCATTTTCGGCTTTTCGCCCTGCCGTACAAGCTGTCCTGTCCACCGGTTTCATCGCCCTGTCTGCCGTTTTACAAATCCGAAAGCGCCTTGAAATAGCCGATGGACTCGGCAATGCCAAGGAACGGGTCTTTCATGTCTTTCTCGTATTCCAGACTGCACATACCGGTATAGTTCACCTCGCGCAGGGCGTTGATGAAGGCCGGAAAATCAATCTTGCCCCGTCCGATTTCAATGCCGACACCCGCCTTGGAAGCATCCGTTACATCCTTGATATGTATGTCGAAAACGCGGGTGTGGTATTTTTTCATATCGGCCACCGGGTCGCAACCGTTGCGCAAGTCATGACCGATGTCCAGACACATGCCGATACGCCCGTCCAGTTCTTTCGTATGTTCCCATACATCTGTGGCGTCCGGGAAAATCTTAATATCAGGCCCGTGAAGATGGATGGCATAATGATAGCCATATTCCTTCACTTTCCTGTCTACATAAGGCAATATCCCGTAATCGGGCACGCCGACAATCAGCTTCACTCCCACCCGTCTGGCATAAGCAAAGGCTTTGTCCGTTTCTTCCTCGCTTTTCATGTAAATCGGGCCGACGGCATAGCCGGTCACTCCGTGTTCGGCACATTTCGCATGAAAGGCTTTGATTTGTTCGTCCGTGCTGTCGAACGGGAGATGAAAATCCTTGATGCACAGATAGTGTACATCCAGTCGCTCCAACGTCTTCAGCGTTGTGTCCAAATCAAAATTCACAAACGTAAATCCCGCCATTCCCAAAAGAAACGGATTCACGGCTTTGGGCTGTTTCGGTTTCACAGGGTCATTTATCCCTGCCTGCCGCGCATTCGCAACAAAGGGAGCCAGTCCCAACATACAGGCTCCCGCGACGCTTTGCTTGAAAAAATCTCTTCTGTTCTGCATCATTCAAAATATTAAAAAGTTTACGGTTCCGAATCTAACGCAACCTTCTATACTGAAGGTAAACCGTCAGACCGGCTATTTTGTTTACGCCGGATTGTTTTGCCTCAATTGTTTCAATCCTTCCTCCAGCGTTTTGATTTTACTTTCTGCATCCGCCTGCTTCTTCCGCTCGTTTTCCACAACTTCGGGTTTGGCGTTCGCCACGAATTTTTCATTGCCGAGCTTCTTCATCACCGAAGCCAGAAAACCTTCCAGATAACGGAGTTCCGTTTCCATCCGGGCCTGTTCCTCCGCTACATCAATCCTGCTCCCCAACGGAACGGCATACTCGGTCGTACCCGCCAGAAACGAGACAGCGCCGGCCGACTTTTCCGCCACCGGCCGAATCTCCGCCAGATAAGCCATCTTCACGATTGCCGCATCCCACCGGCTGTCGTGTGACGCGCCGGCCACTTCCAATACCAGGGCTTCCCTGTTCGGCAGATTTTTCTGCAACCGTATCGTGCGAACAGCGCCAATCACTTCCTTTATCCGCTCAAATGCCTGTAAACAGGCTTCCGTCTCTTCCGGGCAGGCCTCTTCCGGAACCGGCAGCGAGGCAATCATGACGGATTCGCCGGCCAAACGGGGCGACAGGGCCTGCCACAACTCTTCGGTGATAAAGGGCATAAACGGATGCAACAGCCGCAACAATGTGTCAAAAAAACCAAGCGTATCCCGGCGCGTCTGCGCATCAACCGGCTGTTCATAAGCGGGTTTTACCAGTTCCAGATACCAGGACGAAAATTCATCCCAAAAAAGCTTGTAGGCCGCCATCATCGCCTCGCTCAGGCGGTATTTTTCGAAGGAATCATTCATTTCGGCCAGCGTCCTGTTCAACCGCGCCCGGAACCATTTCACCGCAATGGCCGCCGCTTCGGGCTGCGGAAGACGTTCGTCCGTTTTCCAGCCCTTCACCAGACGGAAGGCATTCCAGATTTTGTTGTTGAAATTACGCCCCTGTTCGCAAAGCGATTCGTCAAACAGCAAATCGTTTCCGGCCGGCGAAGCCAGCAACATGCCCATGCGAACGCCATCGGCGCCGTATTGCTCCATCAGTGCAATCGGGTCGGGCGAGTTTCCCAGGGACTTGGACATTTTGCGCCCCAATTTGTCCCGGACAATCCCCGTAAAATACACATTGTAAAAACAGGGACGCTCGCGGTATTCATAACCGGACATAATCATACGCGCCACCCAGAAGAAAATAATCTCCGGGGCCGTCACCAAATCGTTGGTCGGATAATAATACTCCACGTCTTTATTCTGCGGATAATTAATTCCGTCAAACACGGAAACCGGCCACAACCACGACGAAAACCATGTGTCGAGACAGTCTTCGTCCTGCCGCAAATCGGACATCGCCAATGCCGGATTTCCCGATTTCCCGCGCGCCAGCAACAATGCCTGTTCCGCCGTCCGGGCAACGACAAAACCGCCTCCCGGCAAATACCACGCGGGAATCCGGTGCCCCCACCATAACTGACGGGAGATACACCAGTCCTTGATGTTTTCCATCCAGTGGCGGTACGTGTTCCTGAATTTGGCGGGATAAAACCGGATAGTGTCGTTCATCACGGCCTCAAGCGCCGGCCCGGCCAGCTGCTCCATCTTCAGGAACCATTGCATGGACAGCTTCGGCTCGATGGGGACGTTCGTCCGTTCGGAAAAACCGACTTTGTTTTCATACGGTTCCACCTTTTCCATCAAACCGGCCTGAATCAGGTCGTTTTCAATTTCCCTGCGGACATCAAAACGGTCTTTTCCTTCATACGGCCGACCGAAACGGTTCAGCGTCCCGTCGTCGTTGAAAACATCAATCGTTTCCAGATGATGTTTTTCGCCCAGCAGGTAGTCGTTGATGTCGTGCGCCGGAGTGACTTTCAGACAGCCGGTACCAAATTCAATGTCTATGTATTCATCTTCAATAATCGGGACTTCCCGGCCAACAATCGGCACAATCACTTTCTTTCCTCTCAGGTGCGCATTTTTCGGGTCGTTCGGGTGGATGCAAACGGCCGTATCGCCCATAATCGTTTCCGGACGCGTCGTAGCCACTAACGCATAGCCTTCTTCTCCGACAATTTTATATCTGAGATAATACATTTTGCCCTGCTGCTCCCGGTAAATGACTTCTTCGTCCGAGAGGGCGGTCCTGGCGACCGGGTCCCAGTTTACCATACGCACGCCCCGATATATCAACCCTTTATTGTATAAATCCACAAAAACCTTGAGAACGCTTTCCGAACGCTGCCCGTCCATGGTGAAACACGTACGCTCCCAATCGCAGGAGGCGCCCAGCTTTTTCAACTGTTCCAGAATGATTCCGCCATGCTTGTGCGTCCACTCCCAGGCATGTTCCAGAAACTGCTCCCGCGTGAGGTCTGTTTTTCGAATTCCTTCCTGCGCCAGTTTAGCTACGACTTTTGCTTCGGTCGCAATCGACGCATGGTCGGTTCCCGGTACCCAGCAGGCATTTTTGCCCGACATCCTCGCCCGGCGTACCAAAATATCCTGAATCGTATTGTTCAGCATGTGCCCCATGTGCAGCACACCCGTTACATTCGGGGGAGGAATCACTATCGTATAAGGCTCCCGCCCGTCCGGCTCGGAATGAAAAAACCGGTTTTCCAGCCAATATTGATACCATTTCCCCTCTACCTGAGAAGGGTCATATTTACTTGCTATTTCCATTTTCAAATCTTCGACGGCGCAAATGTACGCATAAAAACAGTATCTTTGTACTGTAAACAACAAAAACGAAACACAATGGATTTTGAAACCAAACCCGACAAACAGAATTTGATACGCTTCGACTGGGCGATGAAGCGGCTGCTGCGCAACAAGGCCAACTTCGCCGTACTGGAGGGCTTTCTGACCGTTCTGCTGGGAGAAAACGTTACCATCCGAAACATCGGCGAAAGCGACGCCAACAAGACGGACCCCGACGACAAGTTCAACCGGGTGGACATCCTGACCGAGAACGACAGAAACGAAATCTTCATCATCGAACTGCAGATTGACTCCCAGGCGGATTATTTTTACCGGATGCTCTACGGCGTTTCCAAAGCCATAGCGGAGAGCCTGCAGGAAGGCGACGAATACATCAAAGTCAAAAAGGTGTACCATATCAACATTGTCTATTTCGGACTGGGACAGGGCAAGGATTACGTTTACCACAGCAGGAACGACTTCTACGGCATTCATCACTACGATATGCTCCGGCTGAGCGAAAATCAGCAGAAAATCTACCGCAAGACCGTAGCTGGCGACCTGTTTCCGGAATATTACCTCCTGAAGGTGAACAACTTCAACAACGTGGCCAAAGACAGTCTCGACGAATGGATTTACTATCTTAAGAATGACCGCATTCCCGAGGAATTTACGGCTCCGGGTCTGGCGGATGCCCGTGAAAAACTGCTCTATAACCGGCTTAGCGACGGAGAAAAGCAGGACTATGACCGTCACCGGTGGCAGGTCGGTCACGAAAAAAGCCTCCTCGCCACCTCGCGTCAGGAAGGACGGGACGAACTTGAAAAGGCTATCGAGGAAAAAGACAGGACTATTGAAGAAAAGAACAAAGTGCTTGAAGAAAGAGACAGGGAGATTGCCGAATTAAGGCGTCTGCTTGAGCAGTCCCGTCGTGCTCCGGAATGAAAAAACGATTTTCCTGCCCATACGACCCCCCAAAAAACAGAGACCGCAGGGATCACTCTCTACGGCCTCTTTCACTACTTTAAAAATTAAAACCAATGAAAAATATTATCATGACAACAAAGCTAATGCCGCTTTATAGTATGGTTCAGTTGTTATTTCGGGGACAAGTTCCGTATAAACTATTTTGCCGGTCTCATCCACGACAATGACGCTCCGCGCCAGCAGACCCTTGAGCGGGCCGTCCGTGAGGAGCAGTCCGTAGGCGTCTTCAAAGGAAGAATTGCGGAACGCGGAAACCGGAATTACCCGGTCGATTCCTTCCACCGTGCAAAAACGCCCCTGCGCAAAGGGCAAATCCTTGGAAACGGCCAGTATCACCGTGTCCGGATGCGCTGCCGCCTCCCTGTTGAAGCGCCGGACAGAGGCCGCACATACGGCCGTGTCCAAACTCGGAAATACGTTCAGGACGACTTTTTTCCCTTTCAGCATACTCAACGTACATTCCGACAAATCGCCTTTCACTCCCGTAAAGTCGGGCGCCTGTGAACCGACCGCCGGCAGCGTCCCGTTCGTATGATTCCTGTTTCCTTTAAATGTTACTTCTGCCATTTTCGTATTTTGCTTTGTATATATAACGGAAAAACCTCCGTTTTGTTTAGCGCTTCATACAGTTTAACATTAGGAAGAAGCGAAGCAATGAGCAAATAAGACAATGTGAGAATATGAGAATGAGACAATATGCCAATGAATCAATCCCTTTTCACATTCTCTCATTTGCTTATTCTCTCATTCTCACATTTGCTCATTTATCTTCCTGTATTCGTCTTCATACAGGCCGATACGGTCAAACGGTATCTTCTGAAAGTGAATACGCTCCAGAATACTTTCATCCTCCGGATACAGTTTTCCGGTGGCGGCGTCGATGCCGGACGGGATTTCGCGCAGGACGAAGTTGTCCTCTATCGTCACTTCGTCCACATCCTGTTCAATGTCGCGCCAGCGCCCGCCGTAGCTCAGGTTGCTGCGGAACACGTTGCCTTTCGGCTGCCCGGGACTGAAACCCGGTAAACGCGCAAGTTCCGGATAACGTTCGCTGTAGGGCGGCTGCGCAGGATTCACGGCCTTTAACTTCTGATACAGTTCCATGTTGCCGTCTTCCCCGATGTAGATGCTCGCCCAGTTTACGCCCCGCGCATCCACGTGGATGGAGGCCGTGCAGTCGATAAAGACATTGTTGGTGAACGTATTGTCATGCCCTCCGCCGACGAAGGCCGCCTTGCCGGCGAGGTAAAAGACGTTGCCGTGAATGGTGGATCCGGAAGCGAAATCGTCCAGATAAACGGCGTTGACGCCGTAAAGTCCGGGGCCGAAGAGGTGATGAAAGTAGTTGTGACGAATCAGGTTGCCCCGTTCCGTCCAGTCGCGGCCAATGTAGAAGGCGCCGACGTCGCCGGTTTCCTGTGCGATGTCGTAGACTTCATTATACTCCAGACAGTGGTCGTTTCCGCTGAAGGATACGGCCATGTGAGGCGCGTCGTGAATGCGGTTGTGCGCCATGCGGTTTCCGGCGCCGCTCAGCTGGACGGCCGGGCGATAGGTCCGGTTGAGGCGGCTGTAGCGATAGATATGGTTGTTGAGGGCGAAGTGATGTCCCGGCTCCAGCGTCAGCCGGTCGCCGCCCTGAATGTTGATTCCGGCGTTGCCGAGGTCATAGAGGTCGCAGCCCGAGACGCCGTTGTGGTGACCGCCGGCGATGCGGACACCGTCGCCGCCGATGTTCCGGATGGTGCAGCCGCCAACCGTATTGTAGCAGCCTTCTTCCATTTCCATCGCGTTGCCGCGCGTGTATTCAAAGGTGATTCCCTCCAGACGCAGGTGTTCCGCACGGTCGAGATGCACCATCAGCTCTTCCATGACGGAGACGACGGCGTCGCCCTCTTCCGCAGGCGCGGGCGGCCAGAAATAGAGGAGACCTTTCGCCCTGTCCAGGAACCATTCGCCGGGAGCGTCCAGTTCTTCGAGGATGTTCATGGCATAGTAGCGCTGTCCGGGTACGAAGCCGTACGCGCCATAGGGCGGCGCGAGGGTGAATTCCTTCCGGGCGGCGTCGATGCGCGTTACCCTGACGTAGGAATCGGCCCAGTCCCATGTCCAGTAGCCCTGCAGCCAGATTTCGTCATTCTTCTGCCAGCCGGCAACGCGGTCTTCCGTGTAGGCGAAGCGGCCGTAATGCACGCCCATTCCCGTCCGTTCGTCGCCGCCGAAGAGAGTGTCGCCCGTTTGCGGCACGGAAGCGATGCGCATCCATTCGCCGGCGTTCGGGTAGCGCGCCGGGGTCATCGGTTCGCCGCGAAAGAAGAGTTCCAGGGGCGCCGCCGCCTCCGGCTGACCGAAGCCGGTTGCCTTCTGCCGGCCGAAATCGGCAATGCCCTGCGCCCGGAGGTCAGCCTGAAGAATCCGGTCGTGCGGCGCACGGATACGCGCCCGTGCGTCGCCGTCGGTCAGCGGTTCGAAACGTATTTCCTGTCCGCCCGTGAAGCACACCTCCTCGCCCGGAGAGGCGCGATAAATCACCGGCGCGCCTTCCCTGCCGCCGTCTTCCGGCGTGAAATGCAGCGTCCGGAGCAAGGGATATGCACCGCCGCGCAGGTAAACGACCACTCCGCCGGAGGGGAGTCCGCCGGCCTGCCTGAGGGTGCGAACAGCCTGCTGCGCCCGCTCCACCGTGCGAAACGGCGCGTCAATCGTCCCGGAGTGTGCGTCGTCGCCCTCCGGCGATACGTAAAATGCGGTCTCCGCCCTGTCCTGCGAACAGGCAACCGCCATCATGCACAGGAGCGCAAGCCCCGTAACGGCATGAAGTGCTTTCTTCCATTTATTTTCTGTAATTGTTCTCATTTTCGTATATTTATTTGATGAATAATAATTCTGAAAGAGGGATCGGCAACAGTGCAGGGCTACGCGCAATGTTGTCAACTTAAGCCGGATACAGCTCTGAAAGAGCGAAATCAACAGCACAGGGCAACACCCTGTGGAGGAAAAGGCGCCACCCGTCATCAAGCCCCATCGGGGCGTAATCCATTCATCCGCCAATTTGCTATTTCCATAAATACCGCTCATCGTATGCTATATTATATTTTTTCAAAAATGCCAGCAGTTCCTCCTGAAATGTTCGTTTTTTATGATGCTCTTCCTGATGGTCAATATATTTAATAACCGCTTCCGTTTCTGACGGATTGACGGAAAATATGCCGTATCCGTCCTGCCAGTAAAACTGTTCATACCGTTTTCCTTTGGTTTTTATCCATTTGGAGGATTCTTTTTTGATTTCCTCCAATAACCTGATTTGCGTTATCCTTTTCGATAACAGGCAACAGATATGCACGTGGTCACTGTGTCCGCCTACACGGACAGGATTACATTCCATGGCTTTACAAATTCCGCCAAGATATGTCCAGAGTTCCTGTTTTATCTCACCGTCAATAAACGGATAGCGGTTTTTTGTACTGAACGTGATATGTACATATACATTCGATAACGATTGTGCCATAATAATCTGTTTTCATAAATTGATAATAAAACTGATTTCGCCCTTTCAGGGCTTGATTTTCAGAGCGCCTTTCCTCCCACAGGGCGTTGCCCTGTGCTATTGATTGACGCTCTTTCAGAGCTATCAGAACTGTTTAAAAGCGCCTTTTCTACCACAGGACATTGCCTTGTGCTATTGATCAACACTCTTTCAGAACTGTTTGAGAGCGCTTTTTCTACCACATAGCACTACTCTGTGCTATTGATTGACACTCTTTCAGAGCTGTTTGAGAGCGCTTTTTCTACCGCAGGGCGTTGCTCTGTGCTATTGATTGACACTCTTTCAGAGCTGTTTGAGAGCGCCTTTCCTCCCACAGGGCGTTGCCCTGTGCTATTGATTGACGCTCT
>JAISEZ010000036.1 GCA_031263835.1 Tannerella sp. | reverse complement strand
ATAATAAAAACAAAAATGAAACAGATGATTACATTATCCGGTTTGTTGGTCTTGCGCGTAAGCCGTACGGTGGTGGCGCCCGGGACGTGAGAGAGGTATGCAGGTCATCTGGAAAACAGTAAGACAGAAGCCTTTCTCACACGGTGGGAGAGGCTTTTATATATTTACGCGAATCAGTAAGATAGTAGTCAGTAGTCAGTAGTCAGTAGTTAGTAGTTAGTAGAATGGATACATTAATTCATATACAAAATCAAATGGTATCGGCAGATGCAGCGTCTGTTACCGTATCCCGGTATGGAGATGTGCGGCTTTCGCGCCGGATGCCCGCCTGTACGGGCGAACACACAGGTTCGCCCCTACTAACTACTAACTACTATCTACTAACTACTGATTCACATTATTATTTATAAACAAATACAGATATGCAACGCGAATTACGCAGTTCGACAAGCACCGAAGGCCGCCGCAGAGCCGGCGCACGGGCGCTTTGGATGGCCAACGGCATGAAGAAGGAACAGTTCGGCAAGCCGGTGATTGCCATTGTCAATTCATTCACTCAGTTCGTTCCCGGTCACGTGCATCTGCACGGAGCCGGCCAGCTCGTGAAGGACGAAATAGAGAAAGCCGGCTGTTTCGCAGCCGAGTTCAACACGATTGCCATCGACGACGGCATCGCGATGGGGCATGACGGGATGCTATACTCCCTCCCCTCGCGCGACCTGATTGCCGACAGCGTCGAATACATGGTGAACGCCCACCGAGCCGACGCCATGATTTGCATCGGCAACTGCGACAAGATTACGCCGGGCATGATGATGGCGGCCATGCGGCTGAACATCCCCGCCGTCTTCGTCTCGGGCGGGCCGATGGAGGCCGGGCGGTGGAACGACCGGAAGCTGGATTTGATTGACGCGATGGTCATGGGCGCCGACCCTTCCATCTCCGACGAACAGATACGGGAGATAGAAAACGCCGCCTGTCCGACCTGCGGGTGCTGTTCGGGCATGTTCACCGCCAATTCGATGAACTGCCTGAACGAAGCCATCGGACTGGCGCTGCCCGGTAACGGCACGATTGTCGCCACGCACGAAAACCGCACGCAGCTCTTCCGCGACGCGGCGGCGCTGATTGTCCGCAACGCCTTCCGCTACTACGGCGAAGGCGACGACACCGTCCTGCCGCTGAGCATCGCCACACGCGCCGCCTTCCTCAACGCCATGACGCTCGACATTGCCATGGGCGGCTCCACGAACACGGTGCTGCATCTGCTGGCGATTGCGCACGAGGCCGGCGTGGATTTCACGATGGACGATATCGACCGGCTTTCACGCCAAACGCCCTGCCTTTGCAAGGTGGCGCCCAACACGCCTCGCTATCACCTGCAGGACGTGAACCGCGCCGGCGGCATCCCCGCGATTATGGGCGAACTGGCGCGGGGCAGGCTGCTGGATACGTCGGCTGTCCGTGTGGACGGGCTGACGTGGAAGGCGGCTCTCCGGAAATACGACATCCTCAGTCCCGACGTATGTGACGAAGCCCGCCGGAAATACGGCAGCGCCCCGGCCGGCGGATTCAACCTCGAGATGGGTTCGCAGGCGACGTATTATGACTCGCTCGACACCGACCGCGTCGGCGGCTGCATCCGCGACCGCGCCCATGCCTACTCCGCGGACGGCGGACTGGCCGTCCTCAGGGGCAACATCGCCAGGGACGGCTGCGTGGTCAAGACAGCCGGCGTCGACGAAAGCAACCTGACCTTCAGCGGTCATGCGAAGGTCTTCCATTCGCAGGAGGACGCCTGCAAGGGCATCCTCTCCGGCAGGGTGAAGGCGGGCGACGCCGTGGTGATTATCTACGAAGGCCCGAAGGGCGGCCCGGGTATGCAGGAAATGCTGTATCCCACGTCCTACCTCAAGTCCATGCAGCTGGACAAGACCTGTGCGCTGATTACCGACGGACGGTTCAGCGGCGGCACGTCGGGGCTGAGCATCGGGCACATCTCTCCGGAGGCGGCGTCGGGCGGCGTCATCGGGTTGCTGCGCGACGACGACATGATAGACATCGACATCCCCGACCGCACCATCAACGTCCGCCTGAGCAACGAAGCCCTCTCCGCCCGTCGCTGGGCGGAGGATGCCAAACGCGACAGAGCCTGGAAACCCGTGCGCAGCCGTCAGGTGTCGAAGGCATTACAGGCGTATGCCCGCATGGTGGCTTCAGCCGACAGGGGCGGTGTACGGATTATTTAATCATGTGAATCGGTAGATAGTAGTTAGTAGTTAGTAGAATGGATACATCAGTACATATACAAAACCGCATGGCTCCGGCAGATGCAGCGTCTGTTGCCGCATCCCGGTATGGAGATGTGCGACTTTCGCGCCGGATGCCCTGCGGGCGAAAGCATTTCGCCCCTACTAACTACTATCTACTGACTACTATCTACTGATTCACATTCATGAACAGAAATCGAAGCATAAATATGGAAACAGACAGGGAAACTTCCCGGATAAACGGGTCGGAAGCGTTGTTGAGAACGCTGATTGCCGAGGGGGTGGATACGATTTTCGGATACCCCGGCGGGCAGGCCATCCCGATTTACGATTGCCTGTATGATTACCGCGACCGGCTGAAACACGTGCTGGTGCGTCACGAACAGGGCGCCACCCATGCGGCGCAGGGCTATGCCCGCGTGAGCGGCAAAGTGGGCGTGGTGCTGGTGACCTCCGGCCCGGGCGCGACGAATACGGTTACCGGCATTGCCGACGCCATGATTGACAGTACGCCGATGGTGGTGATTACCGGTCAGGTGCCCTCGCCCCTGCTGGGGACGGACGCCTTTCAGGAAGTGGACGTGATGGGAATCACAATGCCCGTCACCAAGTGGACGTATCAGGTGCGCAGGGCGGAAGAAATCGCGTGGGCCGTTTCGCGGGCATTTTACATTGCCTCGACGGGGCGTCCCGGGCCGGTCGTGATAGACCTGTCCAAGGACGCGCAGGTGGGGCTGGTCGACTACGTTTTTCAGCCGGTGAAATACATCCGGAGCTATCAGCCCGTCCCCGACCCGGTTCCCGAACAGATAGCGGAAGCGGCCGAATGGATTAACCGGGCGGAAAAGCCTTTTGCCCTGGTGGGACAGGGCGTGATACTGGGCGCTGCCGAGCAGGCGCTGACCGCCTTTCTGGAGAAGGCGGACATTCCCTTCGGCTCGACCGTCCTGGGCCTTTCGGCCATCCCCTCCGCCCACCGGCTGAACAAGGGGATGCTGGGCATGCACGGAAACCTGGGGCCGAACCGCAAGACAAACGAGTGCGACGTGCTGATTGCCGTCGGGATGCGTTTCGACGACCGGGTGACGGGCGATTTGAAGACGTATGCCCGGCAGGCGAAAATCGTTCACCTGGACATTGACCCGTCCGAAATCGGGAAGAACGTGCCGGTGGACGCGCCCGTGCTGGGACATGTCCGGGATACGCTGGCGGCGCTGACGCAGCAGGTGCGGCCGGCCGTGCACGCGGCCTGGATAGCGTCGTTCGACGCGGACGAACGGGAAGAGGACGAACGGGTGATTCAGCCGGAGACGCACCCCGCCGGCGGCCCTCTGCGGATGGGCGAGGTGGTGCACAGGGTGTCCGAAGCGACCGGCCACGAGGCCATCCTCGTGACGGACGTCGGACAGAATCAGATGATGGGCGTCCGCTATTTCAGGTACAGCCGCACGCGCAGCGTGGTCACTTCCGGCGGACTGGGGACGATGGGCTATGGCCTGCCTGCCGCCATCGGAGCCAAGACGGGCGCTCCCGACCGGACAGTATGCCTGTTTGTCGGCGACGGCGGCCTGCAGATGACGATTCAGGAACTGGGCACCGTCATGCAGGAACACCTGAACGTGAAAATCATCCTGCTGAACAATCACTACCTGGGGATGGTGCGCCAGTGGCAGGAGCTGTTTTTCAACGAACGCTATTCGGAGACGGTCATGGAGAATCCGGACTTCGTCGCCATTGCGAAGGCATACCGGCTGGGCGCCCGCCGGGTGGAACGGCGGGAAGAACTGGACGACGCCATCCGCGAGATGCTCGCCCACGACGGCGCCTACATGCTGGTGGCCGAGGTGGAACCCTGCGGGATGGTCTATCCCATGGTGCCGGCCGGAGCTACCCTGACGAACATGATTTATTGACAGGAAAAAAGAATACATTGGATATGGACAGGAAACTGTATACGGTAATTATCTTCTCGGAGAATGCGGTAGGGCTGCTGAACCAGATTGCCATCATCTTCACGCGGCGGCAGCTGAACATCGAAACCCTCTCCGTCTCCCCGTCGGCCATCGAAGGCATCCACAAGTTTACGATAACGACCTTTGCCGAGGCCGGCATGATAGACAAGGTCGTGAAGCAGATTGACAAGCGGGTGGACGTCCTGAAAACCTACTGCAATACGGACGAAGACCTGGTGCATCAGGAAATCGCGCTCTACAAGCTCAGTACGGAGGCTTTCCTGAAGACGGGTTCGGTGGAAGAGCTGATTCGCAAACACGATGCGCGGGTACTGGAAATCAACAAATCGTGCGTGGTGCTCGAGAAAAACGGACACTACCGCGAGACGCAGGCGCTCTTCCGGGAGCTGAGCGAGACCGTCGGCGTACTGCAGTTCATCCGTTCCGGACGGATTGCGATTACGAAGAGCAGGGTCGAGCGGCTGAGCGACATGCTGGCCGCCATGGAACGGAAAATCGGACGAAACAGTGGAAACAGTGAAAACAATGGATAACAGAACAGGCATTTACGAATACCGCACCGACAGCTACCTGCTGGATTTCCGCGGTCAACTGCCGCTCCCGACGCTGGGCAACTACCTGCTCCACGCCGCGACGGTTCACGCCGGCGGCTTCGGTTTCGGCTTCGACGACATGGCCGAACGCAAGGCCGCCTGGGTAGTTTCGAAACTGGCCATCGAACTGACCAGCCCCGGACGGCTGACCGAACCGCTACGGATTCTCACCTGGGTGCAGCAGGTGGAACGCATCTTCACCTTCCGCTGCTTCGAAATCACGGCCCTGCACGGCGGCGAGACGCTCGGCTACGCCCGTTCGGTCTGGGCGGCCATTGACCGCGAAACGCGCCGTCCCGTCTCGCTGGACGGCCTCGGTCTGGCGGACTTCGTCACGGAACGCGCCTGTCCCGTGGCGTTCACCTCGCCCGAACCGGCGGAAAAGGATACGCAAGGCATACCCTATACCGTCAAATACAGCGACCTGGACGTCAACGGACATCTCAACAGCATCAAGTACATCGAAGCCATACTGGATTTGTTCGACATCGAGACCTACCGCACCCGTTCGGTTGTCCGTTTCGAAATCGCCTACCAGGCCGAAGGACGCTACGGAATGCAACTCCTGCTCCACAAAAAACAAACAGCGGAAAATGAATACACCGCCGCCATCTGCAACGAAGGAAAATCCATCAGCCGCGCAAAAATCAAGTTTAGCAGTTAGTAGAATGATAGCAGGCAGGTTTGCCGTACAGCAATGAAACCGTGACTTTATTCTACTAACTACTGACTACTAACTACTGATTCTCATTATTTTTCAGAACAGCGTGAGTTGTGTTGCCGGTTGTTGCGGCGGTTCGTCGGCGGCGTTGCTGATGCCGATGCCCAGCAGCCTGACCGGCTGAGCGGACAGGTCAACCTGCTGCATGATTTCCCGCGCCGTGTGCCAGAAGGGGTCAAAGCCGGTGATGCGGCAGGGCAGGGTTTTGCTCCGGGTGATGGTCCTGAAATCGGCGTACTTCACCTTGACGGTCACCGTCCGGCCGTGAAAGTTTTCCTTTTCGACACGCTCCATGACCTCTTTGGCCAGATGGTAAAGCTCGACCGTCAGCAGCACCCGGTTGTCCCTGTCCTGCAGGAACGTCGTTTCGTTGCTGATGGACTTGACCGTCCGTTCGGGCTGCACTTCGCGGTCGTCGATGCCCCGGGCGTTCAGGTAAAAGGTTCTCCCGGCCTTGCCGAACAGGCGCACCAGCTCCTTTTCGGAACGCCGCTTGAGGTCGAGGCCGGTGAAAATGCCGTTTTCGTGCATCTTTCGCGCGGTGACTTTGCCGACGCCGAAAAACTGCTCTACCTTCAGACCTTCCACAAACGTTTCCGCTTCTTCGGGAAGGATGACGAAAAGGCCGTCGGGTTTCCGGTAGTCCGAGGCGATTTTTGCCAGAAACTTGTTCACGGAAACGCCCGCGGAGGCTCTCAGGCCGGTCGTGGCGTAAATCCGCTGCTTGATTTCGCGGGCAATCAGCGTGGCGGAGGGATTCTTCCGGCTGTTTTCCGTCACGTCCAGAAAGGCTTCGTCGAGCGAGAGGGGTTCCACCAGATGCGTGTATTCGTAGAAAATATCCCTAATCCGGAGGGATATTTCACGGTAAACGTCGAAGCGGGGGGCCACGAACAGAAGGGAAGGACATTTGCTGCGGGCCGTCAGCGAGGGCATGGCGGAACGGACACCGTATCTGCGCGCCTCGTAGCTGGCCGCGGCCACGACGCCGCGGGCCTCCGAATAGCCGACGGCCACCGGTTTGCCCCGCAGCGCCTCGTTGTCGCGCTGCTCCACCGACGCGTAGAATGCGTCCATGTCGATGTGGATAATCTTTCGCATATACAAAGTTACGGTTTTATTCCCCCGACTGTTTGCGATAATGAAAAAAACAGTTACTTTGCAGTATGAAATCAAATACAAGAGACATGACAGTCCGTCCGTCCGATTATCCGAAAGAACGTATCCGCCTGGGGGTATGGGCTTTTTTCCTTATGCAGGGCCTGTGCTTTTCCACGTGGGCCAGCCGTATCCCCGACATCATGGCCGTTTTTGCGGCGGACGACGTCGCGTTCTGGAGCTGGATGCTGTTCCTGATTCCCGCGGGCAAGTTCGTGGCCCTTCCGCTGGCCGGCTGGCTGGTCTCCCGTCTGGGGAGCCGCACGCTGGTGCAGATTAGCATCGCGGGATATGCCGCCGCCCTGTTTGCCATCGGCCTCGCGACGGATGTGTACGTGCTGGGCGGCAGCCTGTTCGGGTTCGGGGTATGCTGGAATCTGTGCGACATTTCGCTGAATACGCAGGGGATAGGTATCGAACGGATGACGGGACGTCCCGTGATGGCGAAGTTTCACGGGGGCTGGAGCCTGGCGGCCTGTGGCGGGGCGCTGCTCGGCTTTTTGATGATTGTGCGGGGCGTTTCGCCGTTCGTGCACTTTTCGCTGGTGGCGGCGGTGATTGTTTTGGGAATGCTGTCCTTACGGAAATATCTGCAGGAGGACGCCGAACCGGCGCCGGCGCGGGAGGACGGAAAAGCGGCGCCGGCACTGACGGGCTTTATCCGCAAACCGGAATGGCTGCTGATTGAGCTGGGCGTTGTGAGCCTGTTTGCGCTGATTGTGGAGAGCGCGATGTTTGACTGGAGCGGCGTGTATTTCAAGTCGGTCATTCAGGCGCCCGACTCGCTGCAAATCGGCTTTCTGGTGTTTATGGTCATGGTGACGGCGGGACGCTTCCTGACCGGCTATGCGCAGGACAGACTGGGCAAGCGGGGCGTGCTGCAGCTGGCCGGCCTCCTTATCTTCGCCGGCTTCTTCATTTCGGCCGTGCCGGGCGGACTGATGACCTCGATGACGGGAAAGGTGACGGTCATTTCCCTGGGGTTCATGCTGGTCGGGCTGGGCATCTCCAGCATGGTGCCGACGGTGTACAGTCTGGTAGGCGCCAAATCCGCGACGCCGGTCGGCATTGCGCTGACGGTGCTGTCGAGCATCGCCTTTGTCGGTTCCCTGATTGCTCCACTGCTAATCGGGCTGGTGTCCCGGACGTTCAGCCTGCAGTATGCCTATATGCTCGTCGGGCTGCTGGGGCTTTGCATTTTGCTGATGACAACCTTTCGCAGGGCTTTTAAAAACTGAACAGAGATGATGAATACGGATATGATGACCTCGGAACATACGGTACTGGCGGCCTTTTTGCTGAGCCTGTTTGCCGGTCTGGCCACCGTAATCGGCAGCCTGATAGCCCTGCTGTCGAGCCGTACCAACCGGCGCCTGCTTTCCTTCTCGCTGGGACTGTCGGCCGGCGTGATGATTTACGTTTCTTTTGTGGAACTGCTGGCCGAAGCGCAGCGAACGCTGACGGAGGCGGCCGGCGGGAAACCGGGTGTGTGGATGGCCATCGGCTGTTTTTTCGGCGGGATTCTGCTAATCGGCATCATCGACCGGCTGGTGCCGTCGTTCGAGAACCCGCACGAGGCAAGGTCGCTGGAGGATATGCAGGCGCCGCCGTCGAAAGAGGACAAACTGATGCGCATCGGCGTAATGACGGCGGTGGCCATCGCCATTCACAACTTCCCGGAAGGGATTGCCACCTTTATGGCGGCGCTGGAGAATCCGGCGCTGGGGGTGGCCATCGCGGTGGCCATCGCGATACACAATATTCCGGAGGGTATCGCCGTGTCCGTACCGGTATTTTATGCGACCGGCGACCGGAAAAAGGCGTTCTGGTTTTCCTTCTTTTCGGGCATCATCGAGCCTGTCGGCGCAGTCATTGCCTACCTCTTTCTGCGACCGTTCATGTCACCGGAGCTGATGGGCTGCGTCTTTGCGGCCGTGGCCGGTATCATGGTCTTTATCTCGTTCGACGAACTGCTGCCCGCCGCCCATGAATACGGCGAACATCATATCGCTATCTACGGACTGGTCGTGGGAATGGGGATTATGGCAGTCAGCCTCGGAATGCTGTGAAGCAATGATTAATGGTTAATGGTTAACGGGTTCATGCGAATCAGCAGTAAAAAGGTTGAAGGTTTGATAACGGCTCGCGCGGTGCTGCCGTACAGCGTTTCAGAAAACACCGCCGTTACCGCCGCCGCCGTAGAGACGCGATGCATCGCGTCTCGGAATAAAACTGCCGTTCCCGCCGACCCCGAGGGCTGAAAGCCCGGCATAACCCAGCCCAATGGCAACGCCTTGGGGTAGATGACGCGCACATCATCCTGCGCCCTGAAAGGGCAACATATCCATTTTTACAACCCCGTTTCATGCAAATGGATGGTGACGGAAGGTATGCTGCCCTTGCAGGGCGCAGGGTAGGGTGTGCGTCATTCCATACCCCAAGGCGTTGCCATTGGGCTGGGTTATGCCGGGCTTTCAGCCCTTGCAGAATCCCGCCGCACAGCAGCGAACCATCCTGAGAATCCTTACATCCCGTGAATCCCGGTTCA